>CAWVWS010000051.1:0-16346 GCA_963933905.1 uncultured Sulfitobacter sp. | reverse complement strand
CGCGTTGAGCAGGGATTTCCCGTCATTGACCGAGAGCCAGCCAGCGATGCGCACTTGACGTTTCTCACCTGAGGGGCCGTCAGTTTCCATCCGTTGCCGCTTGATTGGTTGGAGCAATGCAGCAGCTTGTGATCGTTCAGATCGTTGATCTTTTCGGGGCGGCCATATTTCTCGAAGTAAGCAGGCGAGGCGATCATGCGTTTGGTCGTCTCGGTCAATTTGCGAGCGCGCAGGGTGCTGTCTTCCAGCTCCCCGATGCGGACGGCCATGTCGAAGCCTTCGGAGATCAGCTCAACATAGCGGTTGTTAAGGACCATGTTGACCGTGATGTCTGGGAAGTCACCCAAGAATTCGGATAGGACCGGACTGAGGTGGTTGACGCCAAAGTCGGTGGCCACCGAGATGCGCAGCAGACCCGAGGGCGCTGATTGCATAGAGGTGACCAGTGCATCCGCTTCGCCAGCATCATTCAGAACCCGGCGGGCGCGGTCATAATAGGCGAGGCCAATCTCGGTTGGTGAGACACGGCGTGTTGTTCTGTTCAGCAGACGCGCACCCAAGCGTGCCTCCAGTTAAGAGACATGTTTGGAAACCGCCGATTTGGAGATCCCCATCTTCTTGGCAGCGTCGGTAAAGCCCCCTTGATCCACCGCGGTGGCGAAAGCTTCCATTTCTGTCAAGCGGTCCATTTGCCGTCCCCTTCCATTCTTTGTTCGAGGATCAGCTATGGAGGGTGAATAGGGCGCAATCTGGGCAGGGATGGGACGGTAGCAAGGTAATTAAGCAACCGTTGCGTGTCAGGAAACAGGGTAACAGTCTGTTTCGCGAGGCCTCAATGCGGTGATAGTCGCCTGTAATGAGGGGATTAGAGCCATTGCATCCTGCGGATCAGCAGTAAGAGGATAAGGGCAAGGGCGGTCATGCCAGCACAGAGCGCTGTGAAGGCCCAAGGATTATCGACACCCGGCATGCCGCCGAGGTTCACGCCAAACACACCTGTGAGAAAGCTGATCGGCAGGAAGATGCCCGCCCCCACCGAGAGTAGGAAGCTGTTGCGCGCCTGTTTGCGGGCGACATCGAGATCATGGTCGTCTTGCACAGCACTTAGCCGGTCGCGCAGGGCGTCGAGTTCCTCAACAGCCATGGTGGTGCGGTTTGCAAGTTCACGCAGGGCGGGGTGGTCGGGTTTGGGAATGAGGAGTGAGGTCGAGAGGGCGTTGAGTGCGGCGTGTTGAGGATCAAGGTAGCGGCGCAGGCGGATCACGCGGCGGCGCGATTGGGTGAGTTCCTTGGGGATTGGAGTTGTCTCGTCCTCTAGGTCGGCCTCGAAGAACTCGGTCAATTTGCTGATGGTGCTGACCTCGGATTGGATACGTGTTGTGAGGCGCGACACAAGTGCTGTGACAAAAGCGGCTGGTGTGGGTGGGGCCATTTGGGCGACAGCGTTCTGGCGGATTTCATCAATGGCAAAGACGCGGCGCAGGCGCACGGTGACGATTGCAGCATCGGTCACCCACATGCGGATCGAGACCATTTCGTCGGTGGGTTGGCCTGCGTTGAGGTTGATGCCGCGCAGGTTGAGGATCAGCCCGTCCTCATAGGTATCGCAACGGGGGCGTGTTTCGGGCTGCAAGAGCGCGCCAGCGGGGATCGCGGGCAAATGCGTTTCGCACCAATCGGCAAGGTGGCTGTCGGAGAGGTCAAAGTGCCACCAGCGGTAACGGGCAGGACCTGTGAGCGTGGCTGTGTCGGGAACAGTTGTGCTGCCGTCCTCATTCACGTCGAAAACACAGATGGGCATGGGCTGCGTCCTTTATGCAGTTCTGTGCCAGTGTCGCGCTATGGGTGGGGCGTTGCAAGCGGGTGCGGCATGCCACCCCCGCTTGGGTATTTATTTAGAGCGTTGCGGCGAGGCGGGTGCCTTGGTCGATTGCACGCTTTGCGTCCAGCTCTGCTGCGACGTCGGCGCCGCCAATGACGTGGCAGATTTTGCCCTTGGCCTCCAGCGCGTCCGCGAGGGAGCGGTCCGAGAGCTGGCCCGCACAGAGGACGACGGTATCGGCGGGGATCACTTGCGGGTTCTCGTGGGCCTCACCAAAGGTGATATGAACGCCTTCGTCGTCGATCCGCTCGTAATTCACACCTGCGATCATGTTAACGTTTTTCATCGTCAGTGAGGCGCGGTGAATCCAGCCTGTGGTTTTGCCGAGGCCTTTGCCGACTTTTGACGGTTTGCGTTGCATCATGGTGACGGCGCGGGCGGGTTTGTGGGGCTGTGGTCCTTCGGGTGCGAGGCCTGCGCGGTGATCAGACGTGTCGGCCACGCCCCATTCGCGCATCCATTCGGGCAAGTTGAGTGTGGTGCTGTCGCCGTCATGCACGAGATGCTCGGACACATCAAAGCCGATGCCGCCTGCGCCGATGACGGCCACGGTGTCGCCGACTTTTGCGGTGCCGTTGAGGACGTCGATGTAGCTGATGACGTTGTCGCGGTTCTGGCCTTCGATCTGTGGATCGCGCGGCACGACGCCTGTCGCGATGATGACTTCGTCGTAGGCGTCGAGATCGTTGGCGGAAACTTCGGTGTTGAGGTTCACGGTGATGCCGTGGTGGGCGACCATGGTGCGATACCAATCGACGAAGCCCCAGAACTCCTCCTTGCCTGCGACCTGTTTGGCGAGGTTGAGCTGGCCGCCGATCTCAGCGGCGCGGTCGAAGACAGTGACTTTGTGCCCACGCTCCGCGCTCGCGATGGCGGTGGAGAGGCCTGCGGGGCCTGCACCGACGACGGCGATATTTTTGGGTGTGGTTGTGGGTTCCAGCACCAGCTCTGTCTCATAACATGCGCGGGGGTTCACGAGGCAGGAGGAGATTTTGCCGCCGAAGGTGTGGTCAAGGCAGGCCTGATTACAGCCGATGCAGGGCGCGATGTGGGATGCGTTGCCTGCGGCCGCTTTGTTTACGAAGTCGGCGTCTGCCAGCATGGGGCGCGCCATGGAGATCATGTCGGCGCAGCCTGTCTCCAACACTTCCTCGGCCACTTCGGGGGTGTTGATGCGGTTGGAGGCGATGAGGGGGATCGAGACTTTTCCCATCAGCTTTTTCGTGACCCAAGCGAAGGCTGCGCGGGGGACGGAGGTGGCGATGGTGGGGATGCGCGCCTCGTGCCAGCCGATGCCGGTGTTGATGATCGTGGCACCTGCTTTTTCGATTTCCTGCGCCAGTTGCACGACTTCCTCAAAGGTGGAGCCGTTGGGGACGAGGTCGATCATGCTCAGGCGGTAGATCAGGATGAAATCGGGGCCTACGGTTTCGCGGACGCGTTTGACCACTTCGATAGGCAGGCGCATACGGTTCTCGTAGGAGCCGCCCCAGCGGTCCTCGCGTTTGTTCGTGTGGGTGACGAGGAACTGGTTGAGGAAGTAACCCTCGGACCCCATGACTTCGACGCCGTCATAACCAGCTTCCTTGGCGCGGCCTGCACAGGCGGCGATGTCAGCGATCTGTTTTTCGATGCCAGCCTCGTCCAGCTCGGTTGGGGGGAAGGGGGAGATGGGGGATTTGATGGCGGAGGGGGCCACGCATTTGGGGCCGTAGGCATAGCGGCCTGCGTGCAGGATTTGCATGGCGATTTTGCCGTCAGCGGCGTGGACGCGGTCGGTGACGATTTTATGGTTCTTCACGTCATCGTCTGACACCATCATTGCAGCACCTGGCAGGACGGAGCCTTCCATATTGGGGCCGATGCCGCCTGTGACCATCAGGCCCACACCGCCGCGTGCGCGGGCAGCGTAGAATTCGGCGACGCGGTTCCAGTCCTTTGTCTCTTCCAGTCCTGTGTGCATGGAGCCCATGAGGACGCGGTTTTTCAGCGTGGTGAAGCCCAGATCAAGGGGGGCACGCATGTGAGGATAGCTGGACATAGGAGAGACCCTTTTGAGAGGTGTAAGTTTGTGTGCAGCATGGCGGTGGCGCTGTGCGATGTCATCAAAAACGCGGCGTCAGTCGTTGGCTGCTGTTACCGTGACCTTGTATGATGTAGGTTGATGGGCAAATGGATCAAAGAGTTGGACGTGGTATGACCCCTGAAGAGATTGAAAAGCTCCCCTATCGCCCCTGTGTGGGAGTGATGGTGTTGAATGCGGCGGGTGATGTGTTTGTTGGTCAGCGCCTCGATCGCGATTATCAGGCGTGGCAGATGCCGCAGGGCGGTGTTGATCCCGGTGAAGACCCCGAGCAGGCCGCACTGCGTGAGTTGGAAGAGGAGACGGGGATAACCCGTGATCTGGTGACGGTTGAGGCGCAAACAAAAGGGTGGCTGCCCTATGAGTTGCCCCATGAGTTGGTGCCAAAGCTGTGGAAGGGTAAATTCCGCGGTCAGGAGCAAAAGTGGTTCTTGCTGCGCTTTCACGGCAGCGACGATCAGGTGAACATTGAAACATCCGAGCCTGAATTCGCCGCATGGAAATGGATTGCACCTGCTGTGATGTTGGACGGGATCGTACCGTTCAAGCGCAGCGTTTACGAACAGGTGCTCAGAGAGTTTGGAGATCACGTATGAAGATTGCCTTTTTCGCCGCATTGCTTGCTTGTGTACCGATGGCGGCCTCGGCCCTGTCGTGCAGGCGTCCATCGGTCGAAGCGAGTTTTACAGAAGTTCAAAAAGACAGCGCGCAGTTTGTTGTTGTGCGGGGCCAGTTGGATTTTGCGCAACATCAGGTTCAGACGAATGTGAAAAAGACCCAGCGGATCAAGGCGCATTTGAATGGTGCGTCTTTGTCGAGAAAAGGGTTTGCCACAGCGTACCGCAAGCAGGTCACACTTGAGCTGACCTGTGTTGGGCAATGGTGCGGCTCTGCCCAGAGCGGGTCAGATGTGATTGCCTTTGTCGAATTGGGTGCGCAGGGCAATGTCATCAGTGTCGGCCCCTGTGGTGGCCGCCTGTTTGCTAAGCCTACACCGAAAATGGTCTGCGCAGTCGAGCAGTGCTTTGCGGGAAAGGATTGTACGCCGTCTAGATGATCGGGATATTGGGGCAGGTATCTGCCGCGAGCACACCTGTGAGGCGCGGATCGTCGTCAATCTCGACTTCGCGTTTGAAGGGGGTGAAGCCCGAGCGGATGTAGAAGCCCAAGGCCTGCGGGCTGTCGTGGGAGCAGGTGTGGACGTGAAAGCGGCGGGTGTCACCGTTCCATGCCCGTGTGATCGCCTCGTTCATCAGGTAGCGGCCTGCGCCAGTGCCGATGAGGGCTGCGGTCAGGCCGAAATAGGCCAACTCACAATTGCCAGCCTCTTGGAAATGCAGCTCTAGCAGCGCCTCGTCTTTGCCGTCCTTGGCCAGCGTGAAGAACGTTCTTTTGGGATCGTTCAGAATAGCCTGTAGGGTGGCATCGTCCATCTTGAGCCGTCCGTACCACATCCAGTCCAGCCCGCCGACGCGGGTAAAGATATCGCGGTACCATTCAAGGGTTGGGGTCACTTGGCGAAAGGTGATGCCAGCGGGCAAGTCGATGGGTTTGACCTGTGCGGGTGCGTGCATCTCAAGGGAGGTCACGACCACCGAAATCTTGCCCTCGGGAACTGCAAAGAGACCGTTTTCGAGCATCAGACAAGGTCCGCTTTGCGAAATTCTGCCATCATGTCCTTGGCGGGGCGGGGGCCGATGTGGCTGATCACTTCGGAGCCGCAGAGGTTGCCCATGCGGCCGCATGTTTCAAGGTCGCGGCCCGTGGCCATGCCATAAATGAAGCCAGCGGCGAATTGATCGCCAGCGCCTGTGGCGTCAACGGGGGTGATGCGTTCAGGGGCGGGGATGTCCACACGTTCACTGCCACGGATCAGGGTCACGCCATCGCCGCCCCGCGTGCAGACCATGACGGGGCACATGGCGGCTGTTTTTGCCATGGCGGCTTCGAGGTCGTCAGTCTGAAAGAGGGATTTGATCTCGGCCTCGTTGCCGATGACGAAGTCCAGTTCGTGTTCGATCATCTGGAGGAAGTCGGCGCGGTGCCGCTCCACGCAGAAGGGGTCGGAGATGGTGATGCCTGCCATGCCGCCGCCTGCCTTGGCTGCGCGGGCGGCTTCGCGGAAGGCGGTTTTGCCTGCATCCTCGTCAAAGAGGTACCCCTCAAGGAACATGATTTTGGCGTTGCCTGCCACGTCCGCTGGCACATCTGCGGAGGAGAGGCCTGTGGAGATGCCGAGATAGGTGTTCATCGACCGCTCGCCATCGGGTGTGACAAAGATCATGGAGCGCGAGGTGGGGCGGTTGCCGTCCGCCACGGGCGGGTTCACGAAATCAATGCCATTGTCGGTCATAGCATCGGCATAAAAGCGGCCCAAGCCGTCATCGCGCACGCGGCCGATGAAGGCCGTTTTCAGACCCAGTGCGCCGACACCTGCGATTGTGTTTGCTACTGCGCCACCAGGGGTTTGTAGGCGGTCGCCCATGGCGCCATAAAGCTGTTCTGCGCGGTCCTGCTCGATTAGCTGCATGATGTCTTTTTCAATGCCCATGTTGTCCAGAAACGCATCGTCCGAATGGCTGATGACATCGACAACGGCATTGCCAATTCCCACGAGGTCGTAAGTCTTCATTCGGTTTTGTCCTTATATGCGCAGAGGTCTTTGATGAGGCAGGTGCGGCACTGGGGTTTGCGCGCTTTGCAATGATAGCGGCCATGCAGGATGAGCCAGTGATGGGCGTGAAGCTGGAAATCGGCGGGGATGTTATCCTCGACCGCACGCTCCACCGCGTCGACGGTTTTACCCGGTGCGATGCCAGTGCGGTTGCCGACGCGGAATATGTGCGTGTCCACAGCTTGGGCTGGTTGATGCCACCACATGTTGAGCACCACATTTGCGGTTTTGCGGCCCACACCCGGCAGTGATTGCAGGGCGGCGCGGGAATTGGGGACGACGCCGTCGTAGTCGTCGACGAGGATCTTGCTCAGCTTGATGACGTTCTTGGCCTTTTGGCGAAACAGGCCGATGGTTTTGATATGCTCGATCAGTGCGTCGAGGCCCAAATCCAGCATCTTTTGCGGGGTGTCGGCGATCTGGAACAGGGCGCGTGTAGCTTTGTTCACGCCCACGTCTGTGGATTGCGCTGAGAGGGCCACGGCCACGACAAGGGTGTAGACGTTCACATGCTCAAGCTCGCCCTTTGGCTCGGGATCGGCTTCTTGAAACCGCTCCATGATGGCGCGAATGGTGTGATAATCGAGTTGTTTTGATGCTTTGTTCATGGGGGGAGAGTATGCGCAGGATTCGGGTCGCGTGCAAGCGCGGGGCGGCATATTGTGGCGGCATGACACAGATGATGCCTGACCCCGACGACCAGAGCCGCGCGTACCATTACGGCGTGATGACGCGCGCGATTGAGTTGATTGATGCAGCCGATGAGCCGCTGAGCCTTGAGGTGCTGGCGGGGCAGATGGGAATGAGTGCGGCGCATTTCCAGCGTGTGTTCTCGACGTGGGTGGGGGTCTCGCCCAAGCGGTATCAGCAATATCTGACTTTGGGCCACGCCAAGACGCTGCTGCGCGAGCGGTTTACCACGTTGGAGGCAGCGCATAGCACGGGGCTGTCTGGCACTGGGCGTTTGCACGATCTGTTTGTGCGCTGGGAGGCGATGAGCCCCGGTGAATATGCCGTGGGTGGTGCGGGGTTGGAGATCGATTGGGGCTGGTTTGACAGTCCTTTTGGCCGCGTGCTGGTGATGGGGACGGATAAGGGGATTTGCGGTTTGTCGCTGGCCGCCGAGATGGGGGATGACGCAGCGATGGCCGACCTGCGCAAGCGTTGGCCAGCGGCAGAGTTCCGCGAGGATGCGGCGGCGTTGCGGGGTTGGGTCGAGGCGGCGTTTGGCGGGGCGGGAGCGGGAAAAGCGCCCCTCTACCTCATCGGGACACCGTTCCAGATCAAGGTTTGGGAGGCGCTGCTCAAGCTGCCTGAGGGGCAGGTCACGACTTATGGTGATATTGCTGCGGTGATTGGCAATCCAAAAGCGGTGCGTGCCGTTGGGACAGCCGTGGGGCGCAATCCGATTGGCTACCTTATCCCGTGCCACCGCGTTTTGCGAAAGTCTGGCGAATTGGGCGGCTATCACTGGGGGTTGCCGATGAAACGTGCCATGCTGGGCTATGAGGCGGCGCGGACTGAAGGCGCGTAAACTGCGCGGGATGCCGCTTATTCCCCCTAAACTGTCATTTTGTCGCGAACCAAACCATCCTATATAGAGTTTGTGAAAAGAATGCTTCGCCCGAACGGAGCCGAAACAGTAAGGCAGTAAACTATGACTTTTGTGAAATTCCCTCTCGTTGCCGCGATGGCGACAGTTGTTGCGTTGGGCGCATGTACCAATCCGAACGGTTCCATCCTTGCAGGTGAGAACGATCCCAACCAGCGTGCCAAGAACGGTGCCTTGATCGGCGCGGGTGTGGGTGCTGTGATCGGGGCGCTGTCCAAAGGCGACGGCAACCGTGACAAAGGCGCTCTGAAAGGTGCGTTGATCGGTGCTGCTATCGGCGGTGGTGGCGGTGCATTGCTTGACCGTCAGGAGCGTGACCTGCGCGCCAGCCTCGGCAATGATAACGTGACCATCAACAACACGGGCGACCGTCTGATTGTGACCCTGCCACAGGATATCCTGTTTGCTTCGGGTTCGAGCGCTGTGCGTCCCGACCTTCAGCGGGATTTGGGCGCGGTTGCCAGCAACTTGCAGGCCTATCCGAACTCCACGATCCAGGTGATCGGCCATACTGACAGCGACGGCGAAGCCGGTTTTAACCAGCAGCTCTCCGAGAGCCGTGCAAATGCGGTTGCGGGTGTGCTCCTTAACAATGGCATCAGCAATGCGCGTGTCCAGGCGTTTGGCCGTGGCGAAAGCCAGCCAGTCGCCAGCAACCTCAACCCGCAAGGCAAGGCGCAAAACCGCCGTGTTGAGATTGTGATCCTGCCCAACGCGGCCTAATCCGACAGCCATCAAATTGACTTCGAGGAGGCCCCGATACATCACTGTGTCGGGGCTTTTTCACAAGCTTGCGCAGGGATGAACATGAACTGTGCAAAAAGGGGACCTTGAGACTTTGCCTGAGAGCGTCATTTAGAGATCAGACAGTTATTGAAATTGAGGAACACACCTATGGCGACCTATTCCCTTCTCGGCATCTCCGGCTCTTTGCGCAAAGGCAGTCACAACTCCTTGCTGTTGGCCGAGGCGGCGCGCCTGTTCGGGGATGCGACCTATAACGAGGCTGACATCAACTTTCCGCTCTATAATGGCGACGACGAGGAGGTGCATGGCGTGCCTGCTGCGGTTGACGCGCTGGCCCAACAGATAGTGGATGCGGATGCGATCCTGATCTCCACGCCCGAGTATAACAAGGGGCCGTCCGGTGCGCTCAAGAACGCGCTGGATTGGGTGAGCCGTTCAACGGTCAAGCCATGGGGCAACAAGCCTGTGGCGGTGATGTCGGCGGCGGCGGGCCGTGCCGGTGGCGAGCGCGCGCAGATGGTGTTGCGCGGGTTCATGGTGCCGTTTCGTCCGCGTATTTTGCAGGGGCCAGAGATTCAT
This sequence comes from uncultured Sulfitobacter sp., assembly GCA_963933905.1. Lineage (GTDB taxonomy): Bacteria > Pseudomonadota > Alphaproteobacteria > Rhodobacterales > Rhodobacteraceae > Sulfitobacter. Next base: position 6,769 of record CAWVWS010000051.1, on the reverse strand, counting down.
GTGGCCGCCAGTTATGAGGCGTTTGACGAAAATGGTCAGCTGGCAGGCGAGATGTATATCAAAGAGTTGACCGAGTTGATGGACGCGCTGCGCGCTGAAATCAAAGGCTAGGCAGGTGTGCTGACCTCGATGAGATTGCCGTCGGGGTCGCGCAGATAGAGAGACATGATCGGCCCTGTTGCCCCTGAGCGGGGGACGGGGCCGATTTCTATTGCGACGTTGTGTTTTGCGAGGTGGTCCTGCCACCTTGGCAGTGGCGTGTTGGTGAGGAAGCACAGGTCGGCGGAGCCTGGTTGAGGCGTTTGGGCCTTTGGCTCGAACTCTGCTCCGCGCTGGTGCAGGTTGATTTTCATGGTGCCGAAGCTGAGGGCGTGGCGGGTTGTTCCATCCGCCACGGTGAAGGGCGTGTGGGTCATGCTGAGAGCAGCGGTGTAGAACTGGATCGTTGTGTCGATGTCGGCGACGGTCAGGACCAAATGGTCGAGGGTGGTGAGTTGGGGGGTCATAGGTTGTCCTCCACGCGGAAGCCTTCGGGGATTGTGTCGATGTTCTCTAGCAGCAGATCGGCCATGACTTGGGCAATTTTCGGGGCCATGCCGAAGCCGATTTTGAAGCCGCCATTGGCGATGTAGTGCCCTGTGCGGTTGGGATATGCGCCCAGCATCGGCGCACGGGAACGGGCGCGGGGGCGGATGCTTGCCCAGCGGGAGATGACGGGGGCGTTTTGCAGGGCGGGCACGGCGGCGCGGGCGGCGGCAATGACATCGTCGAGTTGTGCGTCAGTGCTGGTCGGGTCGGTATACTCCCGCTCGGAGGTGGAGCCGATCGCCACGGTGCCGTCGAGGTGGGGGATGATGTGGACGCCACCCGCAAAGAGTTGCGGCAGGCCTGCGGCGTCGTATTGGAGCAGGGCAGCCTGACCTTTGACGCCATTGCCCATGGAGCGGGTGTGGGCGGCGGTAAGGGTTTGCAGACCTGCGACACCTGTGGCCCAGATGACGTGACCTTTGTCTGGTGAGTCTTGTTGGATTTCTATGCCGTCGGTTTTGAGAGCGGCTACCAGCGCATCGCAGGCTTGGCGGGGATGCAGGTGCGCGCTGAGTGTGTCACGGATGAGGTGGCTGTCGGGGCTGTTTGGTTGCCAGTCTGTGTTGGGGGCGGGGATGACGTCCCAGACTGCGTTGTTTTGCCATAGGTCTTTGGCGGTGTCCTTGCGGCGCAGCGCGAGGGTGCGGGCGGCCTCGTCTGCGATAGGTTGAAGGCGGCCTGTGCGGGCGTAGCCTGAGGCTTTACCGCCTGCTTCGGATACCTCTTGCCAGAATTGTTCAGCCATCAGCAGGCTGTCGAGTTGGAACGCTTTTTTCGGGTTCCAGTTTTCGGGGACATGGGGGGAGAGTGCGCCGACGATGCCGCCGCTGCTGCCCGCGCCCGCGCCATTGGGGTCGATGACCTGGACGCGTCCGCCGCGTTGGACGCAAGCCCATGCGATGGACAGGCCGAAAATCCCTGCGCCGCGGACGGTGATATCTGTCATTGCTCTGGCCTTTGATTGCGCGCTAACTGCGGTTGAACGACTGATATAGGGCAGAGCCGTGCAGGACCAGACAGCACAGATAGAATGGCGTGACGGACGGGTGCCTGTGTCGACACAGTTTGATGATCCTTATTTCAGCCTTGAGAACGGCATGGCCGAGACGGCGCATGTGTTTTTGGGCGGTAATGACCTGCCTGCGCGGTTTGTGGACGGGTTTCATGTGGCGGAATTGGGGTTTGGCACAGGGCTGAATTTTCTGGTGGCGTTACAGGCGTTTCGGGAATGTCGCTGTGGTGGCAAGCTGCGGTTCACCAGTTTTGAGGCGTTTCCCATGGCGATGGATGATCTGCGTACTGCTTTGCAGGCGTTTGCGGGGTTGCCGGACGATTTGGCGCTGGCGTCGGAGTTTCCTGTTGCGTTGGACGGGGATGATTTTGAATTGCGGGTTGTGATTGGCGATGCGCGGGAGAGTTTGCCTGTTTGGGACGGCGTTGCGGAGGCGTGGTTTCTGGACGGGTTTTCGCCTGCGAAGAACCCTGAATTATGGTCGCCTGAGTTGATGATGCACGTCGGGGCGCATACGGGCGTGGGCGGCACGGCGGCAACCTATACGGCGGCAGGGTTCGTGCGGCGCGGGTTGGCGGATGCGGGATTTAGTGTGGAGCGTGTGCAAGGCTACGGGCGCAAGCGGCATATGACACGGGCGGTTTTCGGGGCGGTGCAGACATGACGCAGAGCAATAATATCCCGCTGGGCATCGGCCTGATGATTGCCACGACGTTTGTGTTTGCGGTTCAGGACGGGCTGTCGCGGCATTTGGCGGGCGAGTATAACGTGCTGATGATCGTGATGATCCGCTATTGGTTTTTTGCGGCTTTTGTCATTGCGATTGCCAAGAAGCGTGCAGGCGGTATTCGCGCGGCAGCCAAGACGGAGCAGCCGTTTATCCAGATCACGCGGGGGCTTCTGCTCAGCCTTGAGATTTGTGTGATGGTTGCGGCCTTTACCATTCTGGGATTGGTGGAGAGCCATGCGGTGTTTACCTGTTATCCGCTGCTGGTGGCGGCGCTTTCGGGGCCTGTGTTGGGGGAGCATGTCGGCTGGCGGCGCTGGGCGGCGATTGGGGTCGGGTTTATCGGGGTTTTGATTATCTTGCAGCCAAGTGGTGATGTCTTTGACATTCGCGCGCTTATCCCGTTGCTGGCCGCTGCGATGTTTGCGGTCTACGGATTGCTCACCCGCTATGCCGGACGGCGCGACAGCACGGCCACGAGTTTCTTTTGGACGGGGACGGTGGGTGCTGTTGCGATGACGAGCCTTGGGGTCTGGTTCTGGGAGCCGATGAGCGGGTCGGACTGGATCTGGATGGGGTGTTTGTGCCTGACGGGTGTGACGGGTCACTGGCTGCTTATCCGTTGCTACGAGGTGGCAGAGGCGAGTGCGGTGCAGCCGTTTGCCTACCTCCAGCTTGTGTTTGCGGCGACCATCGGGATTACGCTGTTTGGCGAGACGGTGAGCACCAATGTTGCCATCGGTTGTGTGATTATTGTGGCCGCTGGCTTATTCACCTTTTGGCGCGAACGGCAGCAGAGTTGAGCCGATAAGTTCCTCGTAGAAGGGGATCGGCAAGGGGTCTTTGCCAAGGCGCGCGCGGTAGATTGGAAGGCTTTCGGTGACGCGCATGATGTAGTTTTGCGTTTCGCGAAAGGGGACCATTTCGACCCAGTCGACGATGTAGATGTCGCCATTGCGCGGGTCGCCGTATTCCTCCATCCAGCGGATCGGGCGGCTGGGGCCAGCGTTATATCCTGCTGACATCATCACTACATTGCCGTCGAAACGGCCTGCAAGCTCGGACAAATACTGTGAACCGAGGACCGCGTTATAGACGGGATCGGCGGTGAGGCGATCGGTAGTGTGCAGCGCGCTCAAACCGAGTTTGCTTGCGACTTCTTGCGCTGTGGCGGGCATGAGTTGCATGAGGCCGCGTGCGCCGACACTGGATTGCACAACGGGATCAAACTCGCTCTCGCGCCGTGCGATGGCGAGTGACATTTCGGGGGCCATCGGCAGATCAGCCTCGGCCAACGGGTGGAGCGCATAGTAGGGGGCGGCGATTTCTAAGCCGCGCTGGGCGGCGCGTTTGCCGATCATCACGGCGATATGGGGCTGGCCCACGTCAATGGCAGCTTGGCCCAACAGCTCCAGATCAGGTTCTAGAAGCTGTTCGGCCAGATGGGTCCAGAAGCGTTCTGCCACGTTCATCTCGCCCGAGGCCTGAAGCAGGAGGCCAGCCTCGAACAGGGGTGCCTTTGCCAAGGCGCTGGTGCGCCAGTCTTGGGCCGGTGGTGCGCCGTGGAGTTTTTCGGGGAAGGGGATGCGGGCGCGCTCTGCCGCGAGAAGGCCGTAGAAGGACGTCTGGTAATTTGCGCCCATGCGGTAGGCGGCTGTGGCGCCTTCATTATCGCCAGCTTCTTCCAGTGCGCGGCCCTGCCAATAGCCTGCGCGGCCTTGGCTGATAGGGGATTCAACGGCGCTATCGTGGCCCCTGAAGTGTTTGAGCGCAAGTTGGGGGTCTTTTAGAAAGCGCAGGGCGAGGTAGCCGGACAGCCATTCCAGATCGGCGAAATCGGAGCCTTCGGTCAGCTTGTGTTGGGATGCCATTTGATATGCGCGTTTGGGGTCACCATTGCGCATTTCATAGCGGGCCAATGCGCGGCGGCGGTTGCCCCATGCGGCGGGGTCGCCGAGGGTTTCGTCGCTTTTGGAGGCTTCCAGCATCAACTCCATTGCATCGCCTTGGCGTCCCTTGCGGATGCGCCATTCAAACCGTGCATGGTTTACGCCACCCGAATTTTTGAGCGCGGCGGGCAGGTTTTCAAAGAGGGAGACGGCGTTGCCCGTGCGACGGTAAAGGGCGATGCGGGCTTCGGCGGCTTGCTCGGCTGATTTGCTGGCGATGCCGTACATCTGGCGCGCATCGTCATATTCGCGCTGCCAGACCATCGCATCGAGGCGGGCGTCATGGTGCGGTTTGAGCAGGGCCGCGTGTGCCGCCAGAAAGTCGGCCTGTGAATTGGCGTTCATCGGCATGGTGCGCCATGCGAGTACGAGACCAGCTTCGGCTGGGCCTGTGAGCCCCTTGGCGGTGAGCGCCTTTGCGTGGGCGAGCACCCCTTGGGGGGGGTGCGGGCCAGTTTGGGCAAAAAAAGCGATGATCTGCTCGTCGCTTTGCTTGATTACTTCAGGCTCGGAGCGGCGGCGCAGGTAGTCTTCACCAGGCCAGTCGGGGCGGCGTTTGAGGAAGTCTGTGATTTGCTCGAAGCTGCCTTGTTGGGCGCGCAGGCGGTGCCAGATAATAACGTCACGGGCGACCTGTCCGTCGCGGGCGGCAATCGTTTCGGCGGCGTCGAAATCACCGCCGCGCATCGCCTCCATGCCCCATCCAAGGGGGCGGGGACGCTCGGCGCTGGCAGGAAATGCCATGGCACAGAGCAGCAACAGGGCCGTCAGATAGCGTGTCATGGCTTGCATTTCCTATCTCGCTCACAGTACAGCCTTTGACCATAGACTATCTGGCGGCGTGTTCAATTCACGAAGGCGCGGGTGGGTGGTCTTCTTATTGCTGCCATGGTGGCGGCGTCACCGGATGGCCGATCGGTCTCCAGCACATAAAGGAGCGTGCACATGTTTTCAGGTTCTATGCCTGCCCTCGTCACGCCGTTTCGCAACGGCGAGCTGGATATTGAAACGCTAAAGAAACTCGTGGAATGGCATGTGGGCGAGGGGTCTAACGGCCTTGTTCCCGTGGGGACCACGGGCGAATCTCCGACGTTGACGCACCGCGAGCATGAGATGGTTGTGGAAGAAGTTGTCAAAGCTGCGGCGGGTCGTATTCCTGTGATTGCGGGCGCGGGCAGCAACAACACGCTTGAGAGCATTCGCCTTGCGCAGCACGCTGAAAAAGTAGGCGCTGAAGGTATCCTGCTGGTCACGCCATACTATAACAAGCCGACACAGCGCGGTTTGATCGCGCATTTTACCGCTGTTCACGATTGCTGTAAGCTGTCGATCATTGTGTACAACATTCCCGGCCGTTCGGTTGTGGATATGTCGCCTGAGTCGATGGGTGAGTTGGCCAAGTTGCCGCGCATTGTTGGCGTCAAGGATGCCACGGGTGATCTGGCGCGGGTATGCGATCAGCGTATGACTTGTGGCGCTGATTTCATTCAACTGTCTGGTGAAGATGCCACGGCGCACGGGTTTAATGCCCAAGGTGGTGTTGGATGTATCTCCGTGACGGCGAATGTTGCGGCGAAACTATGCTCTGAGTTGCAGGCGGCCTGTACGGCGGGTGACTATGCTACGGCGCTGAGTATTCAGGACCGTCTGATGCCGCTGCACAAAGCGATCTTTACCGAGCCGGGGCTGGTTGGTGTGAAATACGCTATGTCGCGGCTTGATCTATGCTCCGAAGAGGTACGTTTGCCGCTGACGGGGTTGAGCGACGAGACGCGCGCATTGGTCGATGCAGGCCTGCGTCATGCTGGTTTGTTGAACTAGTCTTTTCATCGCAGGCTTCGTGTGTAGGGTGGTGTTCACCCCCAAACTACCGGAGCCTGCGCCATGAACATCCTTCCTGTTATTGCCGAGAGTAAAGACGAGATGCTTGCGATTTTTCGCGACCTTCACGCGCATCCGGAGATTGCTTTTACCGAAGAGCGCACCAGTGCTGTGGTGGCTGAAAAACTGTGGGAATATGGTGTGGACGAGGTGCATACGGGACTGGGCAAGACGGGTGTTGTGGCGCTGATCCATGGCAAGCGGGTGGGCAATCGCCGTGTTGGTCTGCGCGCAGATATGGATGCGCTGCCGATCCATGAGATTTCGGGTGTGGACTATAGCTCCCAGAATGATGGTGTGATGCATGCCTGTGGGCATGACGGGCATACGACGATGCTGCTGGGGGCGGCCAAACATCTGGCGGCGACGCGGGATTTTGACGGGACTGCGGTGTTGGTGTTCCAACCTGCGGAAGAGGGTCTGGGCGGTGCGCGGCAGATGATTGCGGACGGGCTGTTCGAGCAGTTTCCCTGCGACGAGATTTACGGGATGCACAATTGGCCCAGCGGGGAATTGGGTCAGGTGGGGATTTGTAAGGGCACGGCCATGGCGGGGGCGGCGTTTATCGACATCAAGGTAACAGGTAAGGGCAGCCACGCGGCGCAGCCTTCG
>CAWVWS010000050.1:0-16955 GCA_963933905.1 uncultured Sulfitobacter sp. | reverse complement strand
CCCGTCCCCCCGCGCAGCAGGGTGGTGCCGTAGTCGCCCGAAGTCACTCCCGCCGCCAGAACGGCAGCACCCGCCGCCTGATCGTCCGTCAACTCCTTGCTCGGCAGGTCAGGATCAAGGCGTTGGAACGGCAGGTCGCGCGGGCTGTCTTCCTCATGCACAACATCTTGCTTCACCAGCCCTTTTATGACCGAGGATGTAACCCCCGCCATCTCCGCCAGCTCCTTCAAGGTAAAGGATAAATCGCCGTATTCCGCCAGAGTCTCCAGCACCTTGGTCCGTGCTGCTGTCACTCGGTCAGGCTCGCCCGTACCACGGCGATAAATCTTCCGCATCGAGGGCGGATCGCCAAGGCCCGGTGCGCGGGTTGTCAGCCGCAACATCGCGCTCAGCGGTGTCAGCGTATAGGCGGCAGATTTTTCCAGAAAACTAACCATCTCGCTGCGCATCGGTGCCGCATCCAGCACCCGAATGACCGAGCGGATTTTATTATAGTCATAGTCACCCTGCCCCGCGCCCCAAACCACGCCAATCACTTTGCGCGGCCCCAATGGCACTTCGACGTAGGCGCCCAGATGACAGCCCCCTTCGGGCGCTTTGTAATCCAGCGCACGGTCAAGCGGTTGCGTGGTCAGAACCGCAACCAACTCACCTTCGTCAAAGAACTGTTTGGGGGACAAGCGCGGGTATCCTTGGGCCATGTGAGGTTGAGGGCTATCACCATCGCAGATCATAGGTTAAAGCAACACCCAACATAATCTTTAGCACGCCCGTTCCAACCAGATAGGACACCATATGAAATTTTTTGTAGACACCGCCGAAATCAAAGACATCGCAGAGCTGAACGATCTGGGCATGGTGGACGGGGTGACAACCAACCCCTCGCTGATCCTGAAATCAGGCCGCGACATCATGGAAGTCACAAAAGAAATCTGTAGCATCGTTTCCGGCCCCGTCTCTGCCGAAGTGGTCGCTATGGAAGCGGACGCGATGATCGCTGAAGGTCGCAAGCTGGCCGAAATTGCAGAGAACATCACCGTTAAACTGCCCCTGACATGGGACGGGCTGAAAGCGTGTAAAGTATTGTCGGATGAGGGAAAAATGGTCAATGTGACCCTATGTTTCTCTGCCAACCAAGCGCTGCTGGCGGCAAAAGCGGGTGCGACATTTATCTCGCCTTTCATTGGCCGTTTGGACGATATTGACCTCGACGGCATGGACCTCATCGAGGACATTCGCACCATCTATGACAATTACGGCTTCGAGACGCAGATCCTTGCAGCGTCCATCCGCACCGTAGGTCATGTGCGTGAATGTGCGCTGGTGGGTGCAGATGTGATGACCGCACCACCAGAGGTAATCCGCAAGCTGGCGACCCATCCGCTGACCGACAAAGGTCTGGAGCAGTTCATGAAGGATTGGGCGAAAACGGGCCAGAACATCCTGTAAGTCTACGCCCTAGCTAAGTGTACCTAACAAGACGCCCAAACGCTCGGGGCTGAGCGGGAAAAGCGTGGGTGGGGTATGGGTTTCGATCTGTTTCATGCAGTCGATCCTATGACCTGTCCCCCTTTCCACGAAGGGGAATGGGCCTGATACCCTCCCCCGTTACGGTAAATTTGGCACGATCGCCTTATTTATTAGCAAAAAAGAGCAGAAATGATATATCTGCCGTGCTAAGAGAGACGCAAAACAAGATGAGAGCAGCATGAGCAGCAGCCCAAAAATAGAAGATTCGATCCGAGAAGCCATCATTTCACAGCCTGATGTGATTCTGGATGACAGCGATGTCATGCAGGCGCTTATTGCGGCCAACGAAAAAGCAATGGGTGGCAATATCGTCGATCTGCGCGGCATCGCGATGGAGCGTTTGGAGACGCGTCTTGACCGTCTGGAAGACACCCACCGCAGCGTGATCGCCGCCGCCTATGAGAACCTCGCAGGCACAAACCAGATACACCGCGCCATCCTGCGGATGCTGGACCCGCACGAGTTTGAAGAGTTCCTGCGCAACCTTGGCGGTGAAGTGGCCGAGATTTTGCGTGTGGATACGGTCAAGCTGGTGCTCGAATCCGTCCAGAACGACAATGACCCCGCCGTGCAACGTCTTGGCGATGTGCTCAGCGTGGCAGAACCCGGTTTCATTGACCGCTACCTCACACAAGGGCGCGGTGGCACAGTGCGGCAGGTTACGCTGCGCTCGGTTCAAGATGCGTCAGAGCAGGTTTACGGCCCCAACGCCGAATGGATCCGCTCCGAAGCATGCCTCAAACTTGACTTTGGCGCAGGTAGCCTGCCCGGCATGCTTGTGATGGGTGCCGAAGATCCGCATATGTTTGGTCCCCAACAAGGGACTGATTTGCTGGGCTTTTTCACGGGTGTATTTGAGCGCTCCATGCGCCGCTGGCTGTCTTGAGCGCGCCGCTAGATACGCTTGCCATCTCTCCCGCTGCGCGGGACGCCCTGCAAACTTGGCTGGAACAACAGCGCGCCCTGAAAGGGGCCGCTGATAATACGCTGACAGCCTACAGCGGCGATGTTACCGAATTTCTGGCGTTTATGAGTGTGCATCACGGCGGAACAGAGGGGCTTGGGGCGCTGGCCAAGATCACTGTGAGTGACATGCGCTCATGGATGGCGCGGACGCGGTCGGAAGATGTTGGACCCCGTTCCCTTGCGCGTAAACTCTCGGCGGTCAAAGCCTTCTACCGCTGGCTGGCGGAGCGTGAGGGGTTTGAGCCGACTGCGGTCCTCTCCACCCGCTCACCCAAATTCACCAAAAAGCTACCACGCCCCTTAGCCATTGATGCCGCACAAGAACTCATCTCTTGCGTTGAGGACCAAGCCCGCGAACCTTGGATTGCAGCGCGGGACGTTGCTGTGCTGACGCTGCTGTGGGGCTGCGGCCTTCGGATATCGGAGGCGTTGGGGCTGAAAGGTGCAGATGCTCCCCTGCCTGATGTCCTCCGCATTGTCGGTAAAGGCGGCAAGGAACGTGTGGTACCTGTGCTACCTGCGGCGCGTGATGCGGTTGGGGCCTATCTGCGCACCTGCCCCTATGGCGCAGAGGCCAACGGCCCGCTGTTTCGGGGCGTCCGCGGGGGTGCATTGTCGGCCGGCGCCATACAAAAAGTCATGGCGAGCGCGCGCATGCAATTGGGCCTGCCCGCCAGTGCCACGCCCCACGCCATGCGCCACAGCTTTGCAACGCATCTCCTTGATGCAGGCGGTGATCTGCGTGCAATTCAGGAACTCTTGGGCCACGCATCGCTCTCGACCACGCAGGCCTACACGGCGGTCGACACCCTGCGTCTGATGGAAGTCTACAAACGCGCGCATCCGCGTGCCTGACCGTTTTACAATTGCACCCTCAGCAATGATTTGCGAGACAACCCCATGACCCTTCGCCAAAAAGCCCTTGCTGTTCACCTGCTCACCGGAACCGGTGCTGTTTTTGCTATGCTGGCAATGCTGGCGGCGGTGAAACTGCAATATGACCTGATGTTTTTGTGGCTGGTCGTGGCCTTCTTTGTGGACGGGATCGACGGGCCGCTCGCACGCAAATATGATGTAAAAACCAACGCGCCCGAATTTGACGGTGTGCTGCTTGATCTCATCATCGACTACCTGACCTATGTGTTTATCCCCGCCTTTGCCCTGTTCCAATCAGGCCGAATGGACGGGTGGAGCGGGTGGCTCATGCTTATCATCGTCACCTTCGCCAGCGCGATGTATTTCGCCGATACCCGCATGAAAACAAAGGACAACTCCTTTTCCGGCTTTCCAGGATGCTGGAACATGCTGGTGCTGGTGATCTTTGCGCTGAACATTCCATGGTACATCAGTCTGGTGCTTGTGACTTTCCTTGCGATTACCATGTTCGTGCCGCTAAAATTCGTGCATCCGGTGCGCACGGACCGCTGGCGAATTGTCACCTTACCGATGGCGCTGGCGTGGACATTCTTTGCCGGCTGGGCAGCATGGGTGAACTTCCATCCCGAGAGCTGGGCGGCATGGGGTCTGGTTGTCACGTCGATTTACCTGCTGTTTGCAGGAATAGCACAGCAGATCATGTATGATGGTCGCGATATTTAAGACCGCCTAGATCAGGAACCCGCCTGCCCCCTCGTGGCGCAGAAGCGCGACCTTGGTCTCCACGCCACCAGCACCTGAAAACCCCGTTAACCCCTTTGCACCCATCACGCGGTGGCACGGTATGATGATCGGGATCGGATTGCCGCCGCAGGCGCCGCCCACTGCTTGGGCAGGGACACCCAGCAGCTTGGCGATATCGCCGTAAGTGCAGGTATCACCAAAGGGGATCGCGGACATGGCAGCGCAGACGTCACGCTGGAAATCGGATCCTTTCACCCGCAGGGGCAGGTCAAACTGCTCCAACGTCCCAGCGTCATAAGCCAGCAGCTGCCACCGCGCCTCCTCCAGCACATCCGTGCTGTCCTCGGCCAAGGCACGCCCCCAGTTCAGCGCGGTGATATGGTGATCTTCCTCAACAAGGATCAGATCGCCGAATTGTGTGGGAACGGTGCATGTTTTCATGAGGGGACTATGGGCGCATTGGCCCGTCTGCTCAATCCGAATGCTGCGGATAGCAAAAGGGGCAGACATTTCGACCTGCCCCCCTTTTTATTGTCAGACTGCTTCGTCGCAACGGGCGCAGACGCCCTCGTGATTGTGGCTGCCAACATCGGGCAGCACTTTCCAACACCGTGCGCATTTCTCGCCCTCCGCCTTGGTGAAGGAGACTGCAACGCCCGCAACTTCAGGCAAACGGAAGGCATCCGCTGGGGCCGCGTCGCCTGTAACCGTGATGGTTGACGTGATCGTCACATCCTCAAAGGACACACTCTCAAGGGCTGCACGGGTATCCCCATCATCGACATAGACGGTCGGGGCCGCCTCAAGCGAGGCACCGATCACTTTATTCGTCCGCTCCACTTCCAACGCGGCAGTAACCACACGGCGCGCAGCACGCACTTTTGACCATTTCGCCGCCAGTTCAGCGTCGAGCCAGCCGTCAGGCGTGGCAGGGATATCCTGAAGGTGAATCGACTGGCCCTCACCCCCAAATCGCTCAAGCCAGACTTCTTCCATCGTGAACACCAGAACAGGGGCAAGCCATGTTGTCAGGCGGTGGAACAGCAGGTCAAGCACAGTGCGCGTGGCGCGGCGGCGCAGCGTGTCACCATCGCAATAAAGCGCATCTTTGCGGATATCGAAGTAGAAGGACGACAGGTCCAGCGTGGCAAATTCAAAGATCGCGCGGAACACGCCCTGAAAATCGAACCGCGCATAGCCGTCGCGCACCACGGTATCCAGCTCAGCCAGACGGTGCAGCACCCAGCGCTCAAGCTCGGGCATGTCGGCGACTTCGGTCCGATCAGCCTCGGTAAAATCGCTCAGCGCACCCAGCATATAGCGCATGGTGTTGCGCAAACGCCGGTAGCTGTCGGCAGTGCCTTTGAGGATTTCATCACCGATCCGCTGGTCATTGGTATAGTCAGTTTGCGCCACCCAGAGGCGCAGGATATCCGCACCATATTGGTCCACGATCTTTTGCGGAACGATGGTATTGCCGATGGATTTGGACATCTTCATGCCCTTGGCATCAAGCGTGAAACCGTGCGTGACCACGTTGCGGTAAGGCGCGTGCCCCGTTGTGCCCACAGACTGCAACAGCGAGGAATGGAACCAGCCACGGTGTTGGTCGGTCCCCTCCATATACACATCAGCGATGCCATCGTTCGAGCCATCCTCACGGTCGCGCAGGGTGAAGGCGTGGGTGGAACCACTGTCAAACCACACGTCCAGAATGTCAGTCACTTGGTTATAGTCGTCAGGATTCACGATGCCGCCAAGGAAACGCTCCTTTGCGCCGTCCTCATACCATGCATCCGCGCCCTCAACCTCAAAGGCCTCAACGACACGCTGGTTTACCTCTGCATTACGCAAAAGGAATTCAGGATCCGTTGGCAACTTGCCCTTGAGCGTGAAGCAGGTGAGCGGCACACCCCACGCACGTTGACGCGACAGCACCCAGTCGGGGCGTGCCTCCATCATCGCGTGCAGGCGGTTGCGGCCTGACTTCGGGGTCCAGTTGACGTTGTCGATCTCGGTCAGCGCACGCTCGCGGATGGTCGTGCCGTGCATGTCCAGACCGTCGCCTACCGTCTTATCAATCGCGGCAAACCACTGGGGTGTGTTGCGGTAGATCACCGGCGCTTTGGAACGCCAGCTGTGCGGGTAGGAGTGCTTGATCTTGCCGCGCGCCAGCAACCCGCCAACCTCGGCCAGCTTGTCGATCACGGCGGCGTTGGCGTTACCCTCTTTACCGTTCGGCTTGAGGATCGCCTTGCCACCAAAGAACGGCAGATCATCGCGGTAACGGCCATCAGGGTTCACGTTATAGGTGATCACCTGCTCCAGCATACCCAGATCGCGGTAGAGGTCATATTCCTCAAGGCCGTGTGAGGGCGCGCAATGGACAAAGCCTGTACCTTCGGTGTCGGTCACAAATTCGGCCACGCGGAAATCGCGCAGATCGTCCCATTCGCCGTTGCCGCCCTCGGCACCTGCGAGGGGGTGCTTTAGGCTAATGCCTTCCAGCTCTTCGTTGGTCACATCACGGACGCGGGTCCAGTTGCCTTCCTCCAGACGTGCACGGCCCAGAACATCGGCGGCCAGATTGTCAGCTAGCAGGTAGCGGTCGCCGACGTTGGCCCAACATTCGTCCGGTGTCTGCGTGATCTCATAGAGACCGTAAGAGATGCCAGCACCGTACACGACGGCCTTGTTGCTCGGCATGGTCCATGGCGTTGTGGTCCAGATCACAACTTGGGCGTCTTCCAGATCACCACCGCCTACAACTTTGAACTTCACCCAGACGGTAAAGCTGTCCTTGTCATGATACTCTACCTCGGCCTCTGCCAGTGCGGTCTGTTCAACAGGCGACCACATCACGGGCTTGGAGCCTTGGTACAAAGTGCCGTTCATCAGGAACTTCATGAACTCTTCGGCGATCACCCGCTCGGCGTGGAAATCCATCGTGAGGTAGGGGTTTTCCCAGTTGCCGGTGATGCCCAGACGCTTGAACTCTTCGCGCTGGATATCGACCCAACCTGCGGCGAAATCACGGCATTCACCGCGAAATTCGTTGATCGGCACCTGATCCTTGTCGCGGCCCTTCTTGCGGTACTGCTCTTCGATCTTCCACTCGATGGGCAGGCCATGGCAATCCCAACCGGGGATATAGCGCGCGTCAAAACCCATCATCTGGTGGGAGCGCACGATCATGTCCTTGATGGTTTTGTTGAGCGCGTGACCGATGTGGAGATGGCCGTTGGCATAGGGCGGGCCGTCGTGCAGCGTGAACTGCTTGCGGCCACCGTCTTTGGCTTTGTCGCGCAGGCGGTCATAGATGCCGATCTGCTCCCAACGGGCCAGCCACTCCGGCTCGCGCTTGGGCAGGCCTGCGCGCATGGGGAAATCGGTCTTGGGCAGGTTCAGGGTAGATTTATAGTCAAGTTTCTCAGGTGTATCGGCGCACATGTGGGGCGTCCTTTTTAGATCGGATATGTCAGGAATATGGGGGGCGGTGCGAGCGGCTCAAACACCTTTGCCCGGCGGCTCAGATGAGGCTGAGCGCCGGGGAAGTAATTCGCTGTATGATCAGATGTGCTGTCATGTTGAGCAGGCTTATAGGCCGCTGCCCCCGAGGGGGCAAGCGCGTCTTAGTCCTCAGATGGTGGCAGGCTTGGCGGGCTTGCCACCTCAGCGCGGTCACGGTCCTGAGCCCAGCGGTTGAGCCACGCAAGAGCGGCCAAGGCCAGCCCCAGCACCAGCAGCGAGAACACCCGCGTCAGACCATCCAGATCGGTCACGTCGATCAGAAAAACTTTAGCCACGCTCAGCCCGATCACCACCAGCCCCGCCTTGCGGATCACAGCAGATCGGCGCGCAAGGGATTGATAGAACAGCACAGCACCGGTCAGAAGCAAAACGATTGTATAGGTGTATTGCTCGGGTTGGGAGATGCCACGGCTGAGAACCATCCCTTCGCCCCCCTGCCAGAAATGGCGGGTGACCATAACGAACCAAAGCGCCAACAAGGCACCACCGAGGGCCAACATCACACCCCGCAAACGGCGATCAACCTTGTTCAACCGCCACGCACCGCCCACCATAACCAAGGCAGGCAAAACATAAGCAGCTGCAAGCGTGTTGAACAGAACAGGACCGAACACGTGGTTGGACACACCGCCCACCAGCATCGGATTTGCAAACGTCAGCGCCCCAAAGAGCGCACCGCCCCCCATCAACGTAAACACACCCGCAAGCGCCCAACGCACCTTGTCGAGCAAGCCTTTGGTCTGCCCCTGGGTGCGTTGCACTTGGG
This sequence comes from uncultured Sulfitobacter sp., assembly GCA_963933905.1. Lineage (GTDB taxonomy): Bacteria > Pseudomonadota > Alphaproteobacteria > Rhodobacterales > Rhodobacteraceae > Sulfitobacter. Next base: position 8,542 of record CAWVWS010000050.1, on the reverse strand, counting down.
CCAAGGCGAGCCCGAGCCAGATCGCGGCGTTGAGACCAAGGCTCCAGTGGGTATCCATGTATGCGGTGCCCACCTCGCGCTCGATCCAGCGCAGCAGCAGAATGCTGAGCGTAAGACCAGCCGTGGACCATGCTGCGGAATCGAGCATGACTTTGGCGGTCTCGCGCTCCAACGGGCGCAACAACCAGAGCGAAGCAATGAAGGCGGCAAGCGTGCCGAGATAGGCAAGCAGAACGCTGGGCAATGGTCCCTCACCTGCAAAATCGAGACCCGGATCGACGACAAGGCGGTAGCCCAGTGTGACCACGCCCACCGCAATGAACCATGTGAGCGGCTTGAGGTTCCATGCGCGGTCCAGCGCCGCCGCGGCAACAACAGTCACGGCCAAGGCGACCGTCAGGGCAACAGCGCTCAACACAATTACAAACGCGAACGCCATGCAGGCCAGCGCTGACATGATCGCAAAACTCACGCGCAAACGCTGCTCTCCGTCTACCCGCGCCAGACGCTCGGCAAAGAGCACCATCAACACGGCCAGGCATGCCGCATGCAGCGCCCAAGGGTAGCTGTCGATCACTGTGGCAGGCTGCCACGCCATCTCAAGCACAATGGCCATTGCGGGCGCGAACACGGCGGCAACCACGGCCCAAATCACACCAAACTGCCCGCCACGCAGGGCACGCCACAGCGCAAAGCAAGAGATCACAACACCAAGACCAACCAATATCGTAACGATCCAAGGAAACCCCGCCTCTGGGTTCTCAGCATATGTCTGAGTGAAATTATTGTAGGTCATGCGACGATTTTCAGCCTGCGCAAAGACCGTCAGCAAGAGCGTCAGCGGCGGCAGCAGCGCTGCATCTTGGAGCGCTGGCGCGCGGTGCGACCATGAAATCAACATCACCGAGAGGAGCGACAGCAGCGCCACGCTCAGCCAGATTTCGGCCTCACCGGGTTTCCAGATGGTCAGCAGGATCAGACAGCTTGCCGCGACGGAGGAGAATGCCAGCATGGTCGGGAAAGCAGGCCATTGCACGCCCCGCGCCTTTGCCCCCAACGTCATCCGCCCCAGCATACCGATCAAGGCAGGCGGCCCCGCATGATCGGGTACAACGCTGCGTGCAGGGATCAGGATTGCCAACACAGGCAGCAGCGCAAAGTAAAGCTGCCCCGCCACAGGCACATTGCCCCCGCCGCCCAGCATCAGCGCAAAGCCCATGAGATAGGCCAACACAAGCGTAAGCGCCGAAATCCAGCCCCAGCGGCGGATCGTATCAACGCCCAAACCGAGGACTGCAACGATGGCGAAAAAGTCAATAGCGGGCTGGCATCAGTGTTTGAACTCTCCAGCACCACAGGGGCGGCATAGGCGCCGATCACACCAACAGCCACCAACAGCGGCCCGTGCATCCATCCCAGCACAACCGCGACAACCGCCACGATAACCATCCCACCCATCGCGGCGCCGCCGCCGATGAGGTCATAAAGCATCCGCGCCGACAGGATCGCGCCAAACAGCGTCACAATCCCTGCGCCAGAGAAGACCGAGGGCAAGTAGGCCGTGGCCGATTGCGCACCATCGCCAAAGCGGCGGCGGATATACTCCCCCACACCGATCAGACCCGCACCAAAGGCAAGCGCTGCGGCAACCCGCGCACGCGGCGGCAGCAGGCCGTTCTCCATCCCGTATTGCACGAGAAATATCCCCGCCAGCGCCAGCGACGCGGCGGATACTGCATAAAACCAGTTTTCCTGAAGCCATGGACCGAATTCTGTCAGCGCCTTTGCAATGGGCGACTGCGGACGCGGCTCTGCGCGCGCGACGGGCGGCGGCGCGCTTTGTGCCATGGCTGCTTTGGGCGGCGATTTAGGAAGGGGTGGTGCCGTAGAAGTCGCTGCTTTTTCGGGCATCTCATCCGTTTCAGGCAGTGGTGCTTCTGTCTCTGCAAGGGGTGTTTTCGATGCCGTGCCGAGGTCCAGTTTTGCCATATCAGCTTGCATTCTTCTGATCTCGCGCTCGGCCTCCGTCAGACGGGAGCGCAGCCCGCTTTGGCCGATGACCAGCAAGATAAGAGTGACGGGAATAGCCAGCACCACCAGTGCCGCAATGACAAGAAGACCGTCCATAACCCTAAACTCCACAGCGTATATTCTAATTTACGTCACTTTAGCTGCGGGACGCTCCAGTTCACAGTAAGGAAAACCTTAACCGTTCTTGTCAGACTTCCCGAACAACCCGCCAAGGCTGGCCGTGATGATGCTGCGCACCTTGGGGCGGCGGGCGGCGGAAAAGGGCAGCGGCCGGCAGACTTCCATCGCGGCGACACCCACACGCGCAGTGAGCGCACCATTCACCAAGCCTTCGCCAAAGCGGCGGCTGAGTTTACCCAGAAGCGAGCCGCCGAGGATCGGCTCAAGCATGTCATCGCCCACAGCCACAGCGCCCGTTGCCACCAGATGCGACAGCACTGCGCGGGTAAGCCGCCAACTGCCAAAAAAGCCGGAGCGCCCGCCATAGATTTCGGCGATGCGGCGGATCATGCGCAAGTTGGACGTGAGTGCTGCGGCCACATCGGCCGGCGCCAACGGGACCAGTGCCGTAACAGTGGCCACTTGCCACGCTGCCGCTTCGACTTCGCGTTGGGCAGCGATATCTAAGGAAGCGAACAGCTCCGCCTCAGCCACGCCCAAGAGACCAGCGGCATCAAGCTGGTCACCGCGCAACTCCGCCAGCCGCTCACGGCCCCAGCGCGTATCTTCGCGCCCTTTATACAGGCGCACCAAGCGGTCGGTCGCCTCACGCGCGGCATTCAAATCGTCATGGGCCAGTGCCTCGGTCACGCTGTGGCGCAACCCGTCAAGGCGGCTCAACCTGCCAAACGCGGCCATTTCGCGCAAGGCGACCAGACCCAGCACCAGCAAGAATGCCCCCATGAGGATCGACATGGCCAGCCCGACCAGCGGATAGCGTGCCATAAGATCAGTGACAAAGCTCCAAGCAGCAATCGAGACAAAAGCCCCCACCAGCACCGCAGCCAAGCTCCAGAACAAGCGCATCAGCAGGGAGGGTTTGCGCGCGGCCAGCCGTGCCGCCACTTGCATGGCTTGGCCCTTAGGGGCCTCCTGCACGTCGTTATCAAGGACCATCGGGGCCTCTGAAACAGAAGGTGCGGGTTTGCTGTCTTTCTCCAGATCAAACAGAATAGGGCCTTTGGCCATTATTCCGTCTCCTTGTGCCACTCGAAACGAATGTCGGGCAGACCTGCATCATTGCCCGCACCATCCGTATGCTGGACCGCGACAAACCTCGCCTTCTCGTAGAACCGCGTGGCACGATCATTGGCCTGATAGCTCCACAGCCCCAACTTTTTGGCATTACGCTTGGCATCATTCATCAGCGCACGCGCAATCCCTTTGCCTTGCATGTCGGGGCGCAGACATAGAGCGTGGATTTCTGTACCCTTACGCCCGATCCAACCCACGATCACACCATCAACATAGGCAACACGCACCCACCCTGCGTCAATCATATTACCGATCAATTTGATCTCTTCGGCAGAGCTGTAAAGTTGCGGCAACCACTCCAGCGTGCCATTCGCAGCCGCCAGAATATCTGCCAGTTTGCTGGGCCCCATCGAGCCCGCAGGTCGGATCATCACAGGGGTCATAGCCGGTCTTCGATTAAAAATCTGCCGCACGGTCAAGGCGGATATGCGGCGGCCCGTCGCCGGGGCGCAAGGTAAGGGGCGCTGGCGCAAAACGCATGATCTGGTAATCCGCGTCAAGCCATTTTTCCGCGCCCGCCCGTGCAGGACTGAGTAAATGGGCAGGATCATCAGGCAAAGCACCGGGATAGAACGCCGCCTGTTTGCCTGTGTCCAGCAATGTGCCGCGCACAACATCATGCGGCATGCCCTCATGGGTCATTGTGTCCTCGGTCGTGGCGCGCAGGGAGGCAATCGCCAGCGCTTGGGTCTTGGCCCCCGCAAATTTGGCACGCTCGCGCGCCTCGCGGGTCAGTGCCTCCATAATAGCGGTGAGTTGGGCGTGCTGGCTGTGGTGCAGATGATCCGCCTTGGTCGCGGCAAAGAGGATTTTCTCGACCCGCTTACCGCCCAGAAGTCCGCTGAGGAAACTGTTGCGGCCAGGGCGGAACGCCCCCAGCGTCTCGCTCATCGCGGCGCGCAGGTCCTCGACCGCGGGCGGCCCTGCGTTTATCGCACCCAGCGCGTCGACCAACACCACCTGACGGTCAATGCGGGCAAAATGATCGCGGAAAAACGGCTTAACCACTTCGCGCTTGTAGGCCTCGAACCGTCGCGCCATCTCACGGCGCAGGCTTTTGCGCCCGTCCCCGTCCGCTGCAGGCAGTGGCGCAAAGGTCAGCACAGGCGAGCCTGCCAGATCACCGGGCAGCAAGAACCGCCCCGGTGTACAGTCAGAGAACCCGTCCGCCCGCGCTTGGGTCAGGTAAGTGGCGAAATTTTGGGCCAGTTCCTTCGCCACGGGCTCTTCCAAAACGGCCTGAGGATCAGTTGCAGCAACCAGCGCCAGATAGGCCTCGGCCTGTTTGCGCGGTGCTATGCGGGAAAGGGTCTGCGCGCTCCAGTCGTCATAGTTGATGTCCAGAAGCGCCAGATCGAGCAACCATTCACCAGGGTAGTCGACAATATCCAGATGGATCGTACGGGGCCCTTGCAAGCCAGACAAAAGGCCCTTGGGCCGCACCCCCAGGCTCAACCGAAGTTCCAAGACAGCGCGGGTGCTGTCAGGCCAGCTGGGTGTTTTCGCCGTGAGCGCGGCCAGATGCGCTTCGTACTCAAATCGCGGGATCGTGTCATCGGGCTGGGGTTGCAAGAACGCGGCCTCGATCCGCCCCTCACCCGCCGCCACCAGACCGGGCATGCGCCCACGGTCCATAAGATTGGCAACCAGCGATGTGATGAAAACCGTTTTGCCCGAACGCGCAAGGCCCGTGACACCCAAACGGATCACAGGCTCAAAGAATGTCTCGGACACCGTATCCTACACGGCTTCGACCTGCCGCCAGATACCATCAGCGATTTGAAAAATTACCACACGCAGCCCTGCCCTAAATTCGTTACTCTACATAGGACCAAAGGGCAGGGATTGCCACAGGCCAGCCCCCGCGATAAAGCCCCTTTTATGCCTAGATATGCTCTCAAAGTTGAATATGACGGTGCGCCGTTCCATGGCTGGCAGCGCCAGAACGATTTTCCCTCGGTGGCGGGGGCGATTGAAGACGCGCTGGGCAAGCTGGAAAAACGCCCTCACAAGATTGCCGCCGCCGGACGCACAGACCGTGGTGTGCATGCGCTAGGCCAGATTGCCCATTGCGATATGGAGCGCGACTGGACGCCCTTCCGCCTGTCCGAGGCAGTCAATTATCACCTCAAGCCGCACCCCGTAGCGATTGTAAACTGCGCCAAAGTGCCTGACACGTTCCACGCGCGATTTGGAGCGCTGGAGCGGCGATATCTGTTCCGCATTCTGCCGCGCCGCGCCCCGCTGACGCATTTGCGCGGCTTTGTCTGGCAGATCAAACAGCAGATGGACCTCGACGCCATGCGCGAATCCGCTGCTGTTCTGGTGGGGCGCCATGACTTCACCACCTTCCGCTCGACCATCTGTCAGGCGGCCAGCCCTGTGAAAACTGTGGACAAAATCGGGATCAAAGCCGTCGAGAGAGAATATGGCACCGAAGTACATTTCGATGTACGTGCGCGGTCCTTTCTGCACAATCAGGTGCGCAGTTTCGTCGGCACGCTGGAGCGGGTCGGCTGTGGCTCCATGACGGCGGCTGATGTGCAGGCAGCTCTTGATGCACGCGACCGTGCGGCTTGTGGCCCTGTCTGCCCGCCCCATGGCTTGTATCTGGCGCAGGTCACTTACCCTGAGCCCCTTTTTGACTAATCGTTATCAGTAAGTCCTGCGCCTGCGCCCGACAAGCGTGAGGCATCGCTCTCGGGGACCAGAAGCGCGGCGGCCATTGCCGTCCAAGCAGTGTAGCTTTCCTCTGACAGATCAATGCGTTGCACCATAGCGCGCGGTGCGGGGCGGTTGAGATCGAGGTGCACAGTGCCATCTTTGGCCAGCGCCGCCGCATAGGACAATGCCGCGACATAACTCTGGGCCAATGTGCTGCCTGCGAGATCAAGAACACCTGTTGCGATGCCTTCGACCTGACTTTCCGCAATGCGGGTGAGGGCAAGGGGAAGCTCGATAATCGGACCGTCGGGCAAAGCGGCGAGTGCTGCGTCGAGCGCAGCGATATCCCGCCCCGCCGTGAGATGCACAACTGCCGCAGCCCCGAATTGCGCCGCTTGGGCAGGCGGGGCACCCGCGCCCCGCGCCGCTTTGGTCGCCAGCACCATCACTTCGTTGGCCGAGCGTGTCACGCAGCAAACACCGGCAACCACCAGTCATCACCACCTTGCCCCAACTCCTCCGCCAAAGGTGCGCCTTGGCACAGCGTGATGCGGGTCCAGCGGTCGGATTTGGGGTCAAACTTGGACGCGCCAAAGAACGACAGTTTGCATCGCAACATATCAATCGGCAGACAGCTTGTTGCGATCAGATTGTCGCGGATCTCGGCGTAGGGGTAGAGCGCGCTTAGTGTCACCCGCTCCACCGCCAGTGCGTGTTCGGGGTGACGGGCAAGGAAGGCCGAGACAGGTTCGGGCCTTTGCGGCAGAGCGGCATAGGCTGCATGCACCCGCCGCCCGATATCAAGCGGGGATTCCAGCGCCGCCCCTGCCTCCTCGAACCGCAATCCGAGGCGCGGCTCCATCTTGGCCTCGGAAACATACCAGAACTGACCGCAGTTACGCGGGGCGCCGTAATCCACGTCCAGCGCCCAGCCGAAAGCGCCCTCCATCTGCGCCCTGAGCGCATCCGTATCGCTCAGCGGCGGGGCAAAAGCACCGTAGGGGTCGGCCATGCATTCGGTTAAACCATCCACCAGATCGCCAAACGGCTCTATCAGCAAAGCCGCCATCAGTTCCTCAACGTCCTCTCCCAAACTCTGGCTGGCGCGCATCACAGCATCAAGGGGCCGAACCCCTACGAGTTTCTCTGCCTCAAGAACGTCAACAGCATGGCTCCACGCCTCCCGCAAAGTGTTGATCCGCGCCTGATGTGTGGCGTCCGGTACCTGCCACTGCTCCAGATGCGCAGCGGCGCGTTGCGCCAGCACGGCAATGCGCGCGATCTGCTGTGGCGAGAGGTGTTCAACCGCACGAACCCGCGCCAGCGCTGTCTCACGCACCAGCATCCAGTTGTTGAGCAGCACAGGATGGTTCACGAGAAAAGGCGCCATTCCGAGACCTGTGGAGTTGCCAATGCCAAGGTGTCTTTTAATCGCGGGATCAAGTGTCCCCTGTCCCACATGTTCCACCAGCGCATGGGTGAAGTGACGGATGAGCCAAACCGTGAGCATCTCGGCGGCAAACGGCCCTTCGAGCCCCGCACGCGTGTCAAATGCAGCGCGGTCGGCAATCCCGAATTTACCGTTGCCGTAGACTGCAGTCGTCCGCATGAGATAGCCGACATCGCGGATCATCGTGAGGTCAGGCTGCCGCCCCGCGCGCAGTGCCTCGACCACATGGGCAAACAGGCGGACGGATTTATTGGCGCGGCTCAGGATCAGATCACGCGGACCGAAACGCCCCGCCTCCTGAAGCGGCGCATTGGCCGTGATCCGCGCAATGTCCTCAGCCTCGGGAATACCGTCGAACAGGACATAGGCGCTGTCCCATGCCGTTGCGATTACACGGTCGGTGCGCATCTCGGGCGGCAAATCAGTTGAGATAGCGACCAGCGAATAGGTATGCCCGCCCAATTCAATGCTGAACACACCATGCCCGAACCCTTCGGCGCACATCTGCCATTCGCGGCACACCACCTGCGCCTGCTCATCCGCAAGGCGGCGCATGAGACTGCGCAAAAACGACAGCCGCGTGGGGAACATCGACCCCATACGAGACAGCCACATCACGGTGTCTGGCGCACGCAGAGGCATCTGCGGCGGCGCTTCAAAGATGTCTTTCATGGCAGTGCTCCCGAACCTTGCTTTGGCGAACCACCGCGCTCGGGTGCTCTGCCGAAGGGGATGTTCCCAACATTGATGACGCAGGTGACCTTGTCAGTCTAGCCAAAATGCGATCTCTGGAAGGCATCACGCGACACCCACAGCGCCGAGGAGAGCCATATGGACACGCCGCAGATCGAATATTTTTATTCGGCCCATTCCGCCTATGCCTATCTCGGCGCTCCTACTTTGACGCGCATTGCCGGAGATACTGGCGCGGCAATCATCCACCGCCCCTTTGATTTTATGCCCGTCGTCCAAGCGGCTGGGGCTACTGGGTTCAAACAGCGCAGTGCCGCCCATATCAACTATTTCTTTGGCCGCGAAGTGCGGCGCTGGGCGCAGTGGCGGGAGCTGGACATCCTCGACTTTCGCCCTACCCACCACGACAATCCACTTGGCTCTGCCAGCGGGATGATCCTTGCCGCAGCA
>CAWVWS010000049.1:0-17171 GCA_963933905.1 uncultured Sulfitobacter sp. | reverse complement strand
AGCTTATGTTCGGCACATCCGAGGCATTGATCGCGGCGATCAAACTGACCGCGCTGCCGGGTATCTATGTGGATGAGGAGGCCAGCGAGGTCGAATATTTCCACATCCTGTTCGACAGCCACGAGGTCATCTGGGCCGAAGGCACCCCGAGCGAGAGCCTCTTTACAGGTCCACAAGCGTTGAAATCCGTGCCGCGTGAGGCGCGGGCCGAGCTTGAAATGCTGTTCCCTGAAATGGCAATGCTCAGCTACGAGGCCATCTCGGTGGCCTTTATTCCGTCTGGAAAATTGCAAAAAGAGTTGATTGCGCGGCATCTGAAAAATGCCAAATCCATGATTTCGCAAACAGCGGAGCCATGGTTGGCCTAGTGCATCAGAACCACTGGCCGGGTTCCATCATCCCCAGATCAAGAAGCTGGCGGGAGTGCTATTCAAAAGGCGCCGAGTTGTGCCATTTGAATGTGTCGATCTCATAGCGGCTGCCCGGATTGGATTTGAGCGCCTTTGCCGTGCGGAACGAGCATATCGTTGCCGTCAGATTGTGATGCCATGCGCAGGAATAGGTGTTGTATTCTTCGTCCGTAAACGTGTGATCCTCGCGCAGTTTCAGGCCCGGTGCGGCGCGGAATATCGCGATGCGATCAATCTTGCGCCGTGCGGAGGGGACATGTTCTTCATAGCGCCAGCGCAAACCACCATAGAAATCAAGCTGCCGTTCTTTCGGGTGGCCGTGGTTTGCAGGGTCGGGGCGCGCAAGCGCGTAATAGCCTGAACGGTCAAGATGCGCGCGCTCCAGCGAGACAGCGTCGTGGTTTGCATCCAGATCATCAGCATAGAGGTCCACGATATAGGTCAGCATCGAGGAGCGCCGCTCTTCGTTATGAAAAGCCAGCATTTCAGTGACGACACGGGTCTCGCAGAAGGGATAGAAGAGGTATTCGGCATTATAGCAGTAATAAATCCACTGGTCCGGAGCGGCGTCGATAATGGTATTGATCGCAACCTGCGTTGCGTCCTGCTGGGAGAGGTCGAAATCAATGCGGTGTACGGTTTCCTGCAAATCGCGCGGCAGGTCGAACACCGCAGGCATCAGGGCCAGCACATGGGCAAAGCCCAGTTGCAGATGGTGGCGCAGGGTTGTGTCCACTTCGACATCATCCTCAACCAGCACAATGGCAATCGGCCCTATTGCAAGGGCGGCCTTTTGCGTGGTCACAAAATGACTGAGCGAAGTGTAGCGCAAGTTATCCATAGTTACCTGTATCACCATCATTGGGTTTTGCGGTAGAATCGGTTAATTCGCCGTGCATTGCAAGATGGCGCACACGCTGTTACCTCCCGCGGCATCCCGATCCCGATCTTTTACGCGCAGGTGTACCCGATGTCTGAGACAAAAACCGACACCCCCAAGAAGCTCTTTATCAAGACCTATGGCTGTCAGATGAACGTCTATGACAGCGAACGTATGGCCGAGAGCCTTGAAGGCTATGTCGCCACGGATAAGGCAGAGGATGCGGATATGATCCTGCTCAACACCTGCCACATCCGTGAGAAGGCAGCCGAGAAGGTCTATTCCGAGTTGGGCCGCCTCAAACCGCTCAAGGAGTTGAACCCGAACTTAAAAATCGGTGTGACAGGATGTGTAGCGCAGGCCGAAGGGGCCGAGATCATGCGCCGCCAGCCTGCTGTCGATCTGGTTGTAGGACCGCAATCCTATCACCGCTTGCCCCAGATGGAGGCGCGTGTGCGTGAGGGCAAAACCGCGCTGGACACGGATTTCCCCGAAGAAGACAAGTTCAACCACCTCAAAGGGCGCGGCACTAAGGCCAAGCGCGCGCCTGCCGCGTTTCTCACGGTGCAAGAAGGGTGCGATAAATTCTGCGCCTTCTGCGTGGTCCCCTATACACGCGGTGCCGAAGTGTCCCGCCCCGCTGAAAAAGTGATCTTAGAGGCCCAGGAACTGGTGGAGCGCGGCGTGCGCGAGGTCACCCTGCTGGGCCAGAACGTCAACGCTTATCACTGTGGCATGACCCTCGCGCAACTCATCCGTGCGCTGGGCCGCGTGGATGGGCTGGAGCGGATCCGTTATACGACCTCACACCCAAACGACATGGATGATGACCTGATCGCCGCCCATGCCGACACACCACAACTCATGCCCTATCTACATCTTCCTGTGCAATCAGGCTCTGACCGCATCCTGAAACGCATGAACCGCAAACATACCGCCGAAAGCTATCTGCGCCTGATTGAGCGTATCCGCGAAGTGCGCCCCGATATCATGATGTCAGGTGACTTCATCGTAGGTTTCCCCGAAGAAACCGAAGAAGACTTCCAAGCGACCATGGATCTGGTCCGCGAGGTCAACTACGGCTACGCCTACAGCTTCAAATATTCCACCCGCCCCGGCACACCCGCCGCCGAGCGTGCGCAAGTTGATCCGGCGCAGGCCGACGAGCGTCTGCAACGCCTTCAGGCGCTGATCAGCAGCCAGCAATACGCCATTCAGGAAAGTATGGTCGGACGGGATCTCAGCGTGCTTGTTGAAAAGGCAGGTCGCCAAGAGGGCCAGATGCTCGGCAAATCCGAATACCTGCATTCAGTCCACATCGACAACGCCACAGCGCAGATCGGCGATGTGGTCCGCGTGCGCTGCACCCGTGCGATGACAAACTCGCTCACCGCGGTTGAAATCTAACGCTTTGCAATGCCGCGCTGGTCCAACCGCCAGCGCAGCAATGCCACACGGTCCTGACCAAAGAACGGCTCGCCCTCAAAGACAAAGCAGGGCACGCCCCAATGGCCTGCGGCCTCCAGCGCTGCCTGATTGGCATCCAACTCTGCCAGATGATCCCCGCCCTTAATCGCTGCGTCCATCTCACTCAGATCAAGCCCTGCAAGCGCGGCTGCTTGGGCCAGATGATCGCCCTGATCCCAATCCTTGGTTCCGCCAAAGAGCAGATGTGCCACCTCGCGGGCAAAAGGCACACCGAGGCCCCGCCGCTCTGCTTCTACCCCATATGAACTCAGGCGGTAGATATAGGGCTGCTCGGGCGCGATCTTCATCGTGGAGAGGTTTTGGACAATCGGATCGGGGGAGGGCCAATGCGCAGGCATTCCCAGAAACTCGGCACGGCGCGGCCAGTCGAGCAGGATGTATTTTGCCCATGCCGCCTTGGCTGGATCGAAAAAATCAGGCTTGCGCACAGCAATCGGTAAAACAGGGCGCAGCGCTACATGTACGTCATAGTCGGCGCGCAACCCCATCATGTCGGGAGTCGCGAGATAGGAGTAGGGGCTGCGAAAGGACCAGTAGACATCAATGAGTGGTATAGGTTCGGGTGACATAAAAAGTCCTTTCAACAGCCTGCGAGACTTCGATCCTGCACCATACAGACGCAGTGAGTCGCGCAGATTCGCATCGCCATGACCTGTTCGCTTCAGATTTTCGTGCGATTTTGCCCGTTTAAGTTCCATAACTGGGGTAAATCTGCAGATTCTGGCTGCGTTGTTGCCGTATCTGCTACATTGGACTTTCCTCACCCTGCCGTTTTGCTTACCCTAACGCCATGTGGGGATGATCCGGGCTGCTGCCGTAGTTTGAAAAAGGTCACCTCGGGGGAATGATAAAAGGAAAAGAGCTGTGGCTACACACTTTTCAAGGTAATGCGCATGGCCGCGGGGGCAGCGCTTGTTGCTACGATGGCACTGCAAGGCGCCGCTGTCAGCGCGCAAACGAAATCACAACAGGGCCGTGACAAGGGCCAGTATATTCCAACGATCTGGGTTGATCCCGATGGGTGTGAGCACTGGGTGATGGACGACGGTGTCGAGGGCTATATGACGCCCCACACAAACCGTCAGGGTATCCGTGTATGCCGCCGTGGTAACGTCTGTGGCGTGATGAAAAGCGACCAGTTCTTCACCACAAACTCCGCGCGCATCTCCGAGCACGGTCAGGCGCGCCTGCACCAGTTCTTCCGCAGCACCAAAGCAACCAGCTATATCATCACGGGTCACACCGACAGCCGCGCCTCTGATGCGTACAACATGAAGTTGTCGCTCAACCGTGCAAATGCGGTCGCGAAATTGGCAAAATCATCTGGCGCGCGCGTCGCGGATGTTCGTGGCTACGGAGAACGCCAGCCCGCTGCCTCCAACCGCTCGTCTTCCGGCATGGCAAAGAACCGCCGCGTCGAAATTATCTGCGTCCGCTGAGGGAACAAGCACATGAACATTCTTAAAATTACCGCTCTTGTCGCTTTCGCCTCGGTCGTATCCGGATGTGAAGATTTCCAGATGCGGGCAAACGGTCCTGATAAGACAATCGATAAAGGCATCGATAAAAAACACCTGAGCCAGCTCGAAGCGGGCATTGGGTTGATCCGAACGGCTGTGACCACTGGATCATTGATGACGGTGTCGAGGGTTATCTCTCCGCGCGCCTCGACAAATACGGCAAGCCTGTCTGCTCTGGTGTGGCACCCCCGACCCAAACCGTCGGTGACTTCAAAAAAGGTGGCACAAGCATCATCGGCGACCCGATTTAACTTTGACCTATCTGACATAACATCAAAACGGGTCGGAGTGTTTTACACTGCGGCCCTTTTTGTTTGCCCCCACTGGCAATGCGCATACCTGCGCCCTATCTGATAGCTTCAGCCGCCCGAAAGGATATCACACTTGCCCACATCTGACACGATCACGCCCGAGACAGGCCCACCGGGTCCTGTGCTTGAGTTCTCCGACAACCGCCTTCTGATTGATCTATGTGGTCCTTATGACCAATATCTCGCTGCGATCGAAAAGGCGCTTGAGGTCCAGATCGTGCGGCGCGGTAATTTCCTGACACTGATCGGTGAGGCCCCCGCAACTGAAGCTGCGGCACAAGTGCTGCAATCCCTCTATGCGCGCCTTGAGGGCGGGCGCGGAGTGGAGCCTGCGGATGTGGACATGATCCTGCGCATGGGAAATTCCGCCACCGACACAGGCGTGCGGGCAGGCGACCAGATCGAAATGCCAATCGCCCACAGCGTCGAAATCCAAACCCGCAAAAAGCGGGTAGAGCCGCGCACCAAAGCGCAAAAAGACTATGTCAAATCGCTGTTCTCGCACGAGCTTGCCTTTGGCATCGGGCCTGCGGGGACGGGTAAAACCTACCTCGCCGTGGCTGTTGGCGTGTCGATGTTCCTGAGCGGCAAAGTGGACAAGATCATCCTGAGCCGCCCCGCCGTTGAAGCGGGCGAGCGTTTGGGCTTTCTCCCAGGTACGCAGGACGAAAAGATCGATCCTTACATGCAACCGCTTTATGACGCACTCAACGACTTCCTACCGGGCAAGCAATTGGCGAAGCTGCGCGAAGAGAAAACCATCGAGATTGCGCCGCTGGCCTTTATGCGGGGTCGTACACTCTCCAACGCTTTCGTCGTTCTGGATGAGGCGCAGAATGCCACGACCATGCAGATGAAGATGTTTCTGACCCGTCTTGGCGAAGGCTCGCGCATGGTAATCACAGGCGACCGAACCCAGATCGACTTGCCGCGCGGACAAGCATCAGGGCTGGCCGATGCAGAACGGATGCTCAAGCATATCCCCAAAATCGGGTTCAACTACTTCACCTCCAAGGACGTTGTGCGCCACCCGCTGGTTGCGGCGATCATCGAGGCCTATGAAGCCGAGGCAGAGCGCGCGCTCAACCGCGACAGATGAACACGCTCGATATCCTCATCGAGGCAGATTCATGGGACGAGGATATGCTGACACCGCTCGCGACCCGCGCGGTAGAGGCAACGCTCATGCAGATGCAGCTAGCGCCAGACGATTGCGAAGTCACGCTTCTGGCCTGCGATGACGCCCGCATCGCCACGCTGAATGCGGAGTTCAGGGACAAGCCTGCGCCCACAAATGTCCTGAGCTGGCCCACCCAACCCTTGGCCCCGACCGCCGAGGGTCAGGCCCCGCCGCCGCCCGAACGCGGTTTTGACCAGATGTATGAGTTGGGTGATATCGCCCTGAGTTATGACACCTGTGCGCGCGAAGCGAGTGCCGCAAGCAAACCATTTTTCGACCATCTGACACACCTGATTGTGCATGGCACCCTACATTTGCTAGGGTATGATCACATCACCGACGGCGACGCCGCGCTTATGGAGCGGATTGAAGTCGAAATTCTTGGCAATTTGGGTATAGATGACCCATATAATGCTGACATCACGATCACAGGCGTCCCTTAGGGTCGCCACTTCCAGAGACAGGACCCAATGGGCGACACTGACGGATCTTCTACAGCTGCGCACAGCGCGCAGGAACAAACCCTCCCCGAAGACATAAGCCCCCAAAGTGAGGCGGATACCGGTAGAACGGGATTTTTCAGTCGTGTGATAGAGGCGCTCAGCCCCTCTGAAGCACCCGACGAAGATGCGCCATCTGCCACCATAGGTGAGCGCGGCACAACCGGCATGGGCAATCTGCGCCGCATGCGCGTGGACGATGTGATGATCCCCAAAGCGGATATTACTGCCGTCGCTGTGGCCTCGACCATGGAAGAGTTGGTAACAGTCTTCAAAGAAAGCGGCCTGACGCGGCTGCCCGTCTATGACGGCACGCTCGACACGCCCGTAGGTCTCGCGCATCTCAAGGATCTCGCACTCCAGTTCGGCTTTAACGGCAAGACCAAGAATTTCAATCTGGCCGAAATGGTCCGTCCGCTGGTCTTTGTGCCGCCGTCGATGACCATCGGTGTGCTGCTCACAAAGATGCAGGCAGAGCGGCGGCATATGGCGCTGGTGATTGATGAATACGGCGGTGTGGACGGCCTTGTCACCATCGAAGATTTGATCGAACAGGTGATCGGCCAGATCGAGGACGAACACGATATCGACGAAGATGTCGTCTATTGGTCTGAGGAAAAACCGGGCCAGTATCTGGCCTTGGCCAAGACCCCTTTGTCTGAATTCGAGGCTGAAGTGGGCCAATCCCTGACCGACCACGACGATGTGGACGAGGAAGAGATCGACACATTGGGCGGTCTGGTTGTCATGCTGTCAGGCCGCGTGCCTGCGCGCGGCGAAGTTGTCGTGCATCCCGACGGCCCTGAGTTCGAAGTCATGGACGCAGACCCGCGCCGTATCAAACGCCTGCGGGTGCGCATGAACGGCTCTCCTACTTCATGAGCAGACGCCTCAAGGGGGCGCTGCTATCGCTGCTCGCGGGGGCTGTAGCGGCCCTCGGCCAAGCACCCTTTGAAATCGCCGGCCTGATGGTGCTGGGGATGCTGATTGCGTTCGAGGTCATGCGACGGGTCAAAACCCCGCGCGAAGCGGCTGGTGTCGGTTTCACAGTCGGCTTTGCCTATTTCGCGATCACGCTGCACTGGATCGTCTCACCCTTTCTGGTCGATGCGGCACGCCATGGCTGGATGGCACCCTTTGCCGTTGTTCTTATGGCGGCAGGTGGTGCGCTGTTCTGGTCCTTTGCATTCTACCTCGCGCGCCGTTTGTCTCCACAGCTTTTGCTTCTGATCCCCTGCTGGGCGGGGATCGAGCTTTTGCGCGCCTATATCTTTACCGGCTTTCCGTGGGCCACCCCTGCGCAAGCTATGGTGGATACGCTTGGCGGGCAGGCGCTTGCATGGATCGGCCCGCATGGCCTGAACCTTTTGATGCTCACAGCGGCCTATTGTGTTGCCATGGCGGGCAGGTGGCAGATGATCGGGCGGCTCGCTGCTTTTGCTGTGCTGCTTGTGCTGATCTGGCCGCGCATTTACAGCACACCAGCGGCCATGACGGACACAGTCCTGCGCCTCGTGCAGCCCAACGCACCCCAGCATGAAAAATGGGACCCCGAAAAAATCAGGATCTTCTACAACCGCCAACTTACTTTCACTGCGGCGGCCCCTGACGTCCAAACACGCGCTCCCGATGCTGTAATCTGGCCCGAGACCGCGATCCCGTGGAACCTCACCTACGCCGAAACGATCCTGCAAGAGATCAGCGCCGCCGCCCTTGGCAAACCCGTCATCCTTGGTGTGCAGCGCACCGAGGAAGGCCGCCATTACAACAGCCTCATCGCTCTTGGCCCACAGGGCGAGGTGACCCAACTTTATGACAAACACCATCTGGTGCCCTTTGGCGAATATGTCCCATTGGGGAATTTCATGGCGCGTTTTGGCATCTACGGCATGGCGCCCCAGAACGGCGCGGGGTTCAGTGCGGGGCAGGGGGCGGCCCTCATGGACCTCGGCCCGCTGGGCCGTGCGCTGCCACTCATTTGTTACGAGGCGGTGTTCGCCCATGATGTAAACGCGGCCCCCGATCGCCCCGATTTCATCATCCACGCCACCAATGATGCATGGTTCGGCACACATGCAGGTCCGCAACAGCATCTGGCCCAAGCGCGCATGCGCGCGATCGAACAAGGCCTGCCTGTGGCGCGTGCCGCCAACACAGGCATTTCCGCCATGATTGACCCGCATGGGCGCATCTTGCACAGCCTCGGCATGGGCGAGGCGGGGTATATTGACGCGGCCCTACCCGCGCCGCTTGCGCCCACACTCTATAGCCGGACGGGCGATTGGCCCGTTTTGGTGCTGTTGATCTTGCTCGCAGGGGTGTTGCGCATTTTGACAAGGACCGTACGCAAACCGAATAGCGATTGACCCCTCAGGCAGGGAAGATTACTTCGGACCCAACGCACCACAACGGCCTCCTGACGTGGCGCAAGATTTTTAATTGGAGCACGTTCATGTGGCGCAAAACCTATGTTTTCACTTCGGAATCCGTTTCCGAGGGCCACCCGGATAAAGTTTGTGACCGGATCAGCGATGCCGTGCTTGACGCATTCATCGCCGAAGAACCAGAAGCGCGGGTCGCGGCAGAGACATTTGCCACCACCAACCGCGTTGTCATCGGCGGTGAGGTCGGGCTGTCCGACCGCGATAAATTGCACAGCTATATGGGCCAGATCGAAGAGATCGCGCGCGCCTGTATCAAGGACATCGGATACGAGCAGGAGAAGTTTCACCACGAGACTGTCGAGATCACGAACCTGCTGCACGAGCAATCCGCCCATATCGCCCAAGGTGTAGATGCGTCGAGCGGCAAGGACGAGGGCGCTGGCGATCAGGGCATCATGTTCGGCTATGCTACTAACGAGATAGAGCAGCTTATGCCCGCCCCCGTGCATTATGCCCACGCGATCCTGCGCCGTCTGGCCGAAGTGCGTAAAGACGGGACCGAGCCGACCCTGCGCCCCGATGCGAAATCCCAACTCTCCGTGCGCTATGTGGATGGCAAACCTGTTGGCGTCTCGTCAATCGTTCTCAGCACCCAGCACGCCGACGAGAGCCAGACCAGCGCGGACATCCGCGACATCGTCGAGCCGTATATCCGTGAAGTGCTGCCAGAGGGGTGGATTTCAGCAGACACCGAATGGTGGGTAAATCCCACAGGCACATTCGTTATCGGTGGCCCTGATGGCGACGCAGGCCTCACAGGCCGCAAGATCATCGTGGACACCTATGGCGGGGCGGCCCCGCACGGTGGCGGCGCATTTTCGGGCAAAGATCCGACAAAAGTGGACCGCTCTGCCGCCTATGCCGCACGTTATCTGGCAAAGAATGTCGTCGCTGCAGGCATGGCGTCCAAATGCACGATCCAACTGAGCTATGCGATCGGCGTGAGCAAGCCGTTGTCGATCTACTGCGATACCTTCGGCACGGGTGAAGTCGATCCCGAAGCGATCGAGCGTGCAATTGCCCAAGCGATGGACCTCACCCCGCGCGGCATTCGCGAGCATTTGCAGCTGAACAAACCGATCTACCAGCGCACCGCTGCCTACGGCCACTTTGGTCGCGCGCCCGAAGCCGACGGTGGCTTTAGCTGGGAAAAGACCGATCTGGCAGCCAAGCTGAAAGCAGCCGTTTAATTTACTCCTTTTCGCGCAGTGCTAATCTGGCCTGCGCCGGAAGATCGACGGCGGCTTTGACGGATTGACCGTTGGCTTCTTGGGGCGAATTGACGGAACCCTTACATTGATCCCCGAGGCGGGAGGCGCGCTGCTGTCACGGGTTACCGGAACCGTTGGGCCTGTGGCCACCGCTGTGCCGCCCAGATGATCCAGATCATCCAGAAACACCCACAACCTGCGCATCGAGCTTTCCACTTGCTCGACCCGCGCTGTCGCATCCTCTGGTGTGATTTGATTGATCTCGCGCAGGCCGCGCATCTGGCGCATGATCCGGCTGACAATCGGTTTGATGTCCTGCGCACAGCTGCGCGAAAAGCTTTGCACCGTCTCGTTTATCATTTCCGATTGCCCCATCTGGCCCGCCATGGCACGCGCAAGTTGTGATTTCTGGAGCGCGGTAATAGCGGTCCTTGTGAGGGTTTGTTGCGAGATTTCGTCCTTGGTCAGATAATCGCTGAACCCCAATCTGAGCGCCTGCACCGCGATGTCATTCTGCTCTGTTCCCGTGATAATCACCGTGGCTGCCGTACAATTCACAGCATCAGCGCGAATGATATCGACCCCCTCAAGGCCCGTGCCATCGTTGAGGTGATAATCCAGCAGGATCAGATCAAAGCGGTCTTTCTTGAGGCGGTCGCGCAAATCGCGCAACGAGCTGGCCTCCATCACATGAGTCGTGAAATCAAAAGCACGGCACAGCTTTTTAAGGCGGGAGCGGTCGAAATCATTGTCATCAACAATCAGGATGCTGGCAAACTCCGGTGCAACAGCCGCCTTTTGATGGGGGTGTTGTTGGATTCGGGTCAGTTGGCTCATCGGGTGTCTCCTGCGGGTCTGGGTTGAGACAGGTTTACGGCACAGGGTCTTAAATATCTGTTCATTCCCGCAAGAAGAGCGGCCCATTGCAGCGCCGCGCCATCCCCGCTACATCGCGGGCATGAAAACGCCAGATCCAAAGACACCCGTCAGACCCCGTCGCAATTTTTATGGCCGCCTCAAGGGCCACAACCTCAAGCAATCCCAAAAGGAATACCTTGAGGAGGACCTTTCTGCGCTCTCCCCGGGCCCGATCAGCTGGGAGGATAATCCTGAGCGCACCGTGCTGGACACGGAGGCGATGTTTGGCGGCAAACCTGTCTGGCTCGAGATCGGTTTTGGCGGGGGGGAGCATATGGTGCATCAGGCCGCCAGCAACCCTGACGTGGGCATCATCGGGGCGGAGCCCTACATCAATGGCGTGGCCATGCTGCTTGGCAAAATTCGCAAAGCTGAATTGGACAACGTCAAGGTACACCCCGGCGATGTGCGCGACATGTTCGATGTACTGGCCCCGCAAAGCATCTCACGCGCCTTCCTGCTTTATCCTGACCCTTGGCCAAAAACGCGCCACCACCGCCGCCGCTTTGTGACCGAGGAACATCTTGTCCCGCTCCACCGCGTCCTCAAGCCTGGTGCGATTTTCCGCGTGGCGACGGATATCGAGGATTACGTGCGCCAGACGCTGGAGGAAGTGCCGCGCTTTGGTTTCGAATGGCTGGCGACGCGTCCCTCCGACTGGCGGGAGCCATGGGACGACTGGATTTCCACCCGCTATGAGCAAAAGGCGCTGCGCGAAGGCCGCACGCCCCATTATCTGACCTTCCGCAAGGTATGAGCTTCGAGGGGCTAGCCCCTCAAACTCCCCAGAATTTTCTTGCCAAATGAAGTAGGGCAGCATGGACGGTATTTACTGGCTGGGGTAGAACTCTGCCAAATGCATAATGAGGGCGCTAACATGTCGGGCCACGGTGATCCAATTCCAATGACGTCAACTGCCTGCGGACCGCTAAGCGGTACAGCAGATGTGCCGGGGGACAAGTCGATCTCCCACCGCTCACTCATCCTTGGCGCGATGTGTGTGGGCGAGACGACGATCACGGGTCTGCTTGAGGGTCAAGATGTGCTCGATACCGCCAAAGCCATGCGCGCCTTCGGGGCAACGGTCACGGACCTTGGCGGCGGCAACTGGTCTGTGCGCGGTGTGGGCGTTGGCGGCTTTGCCGAGCCTGATGGCGTGATTGATTGTGGCAACTCGGGTACGGGTGTGCGCCTCATCATGGGGGCCATGGCGACCCAGCCGATTACCGCGACGTTCAGCGGCGATGCCAGCCTCAATGGCCGCCCCATGGCGCGGGTCACCGACCCGCTGGCGCTGTTTGGCTGCCAGACTGTGGGCCGCACAGGGGGCCGTTTGCCCATGACGCTTGTGGGTGCGCGCGCGCCTGTGCCTGTGCGCTATGTCGTGCCTGTTCCATCGGCCCAAGTGAAATCTGCTGTCCTGCTTGCAGGCCTGAACGCACCCGGCCAGACCGTTGTGATCGAGAAAGAAGCCACCCGCGACCACACAGAGCGGATGTTGCAAGGTTTTGGTGCTGAAATCACTGTGAAGGAAACCGAAGAGGGCCGCGAGATCACCCTCACAGGCCTGCCCGAACTCAACGCCCAACATATCGAAGTGCCGCGCGATCCATCCTCCGCTGCCTTTCCCGTCTGTGCGGCGCTGATCGTGCCCGGCTCGGACGTGCTGGTCCCTGGCATCGGCCTCAACCCCACGCGGGCTGGCCTCTTTACAACCCTGCGTGAAATGGGCGCCGACCTTACTTACGAGAACGAGCGGACCGAGGGCGGCGAACCTGTTGCCGATCTGCGCGCACGCTTCTCCCCTGATATGAAGGGCATCGAAGTACCCCCCGCCCGTGCCGCCAGCATGATCGACGAATATCCCGTGCTGAGCGTGGTTGCCGCCTATGCCAGTGGCGATACTGTCATGCGCGGCGTGCGTGAATTGCGGGTCAAGGAAAGCGACCGCATCGACGCCATGGCCAAAGGTCTGCGTGCCAATGGCATCGAAGTGGACGAGGGCGAGGATTGGTGGACGGTCACTGGCGCAGGCCACGGCAATGTCGCAGGTGGGGGGCTTTGTGCCAGCCAGTTGGATCACCGCATTGCAATGTCCTTCTTGATCCTTGGCATGGCCTCGAACGCGCCCGTGCGCGTTGATGACGGCGGCCCCATTGCCACGTCCTTCCCCATATTCGAGCCGCTGATGACGGCACTTGGCGCACAGGTCAGCCGTGATGGATAAGGGCTTTATCGTCGCCATAGACGGCCCTGCGGCAGCAGGCAAAGGGACTGTCTCCAAAGCAGTCGCTGCGCATTTCGGCTTTGCCCATCTGGATACGGGTCTGCTCTACCGCGCTGTGGGGGCCAAGGTTCTGGCAGGAAGCGAGCCCCATGAAGCCGCACTTACATTGCTGCCCGAAGACCTTGAGCACGACAGCTTGCGCACTCCCGACGTGGCCCAAGCGGCGAGCAAAGTTGCGGTGATTGCCGAAGTTCGGGCCGCCCTGCTGGATTTCCAGCGCAGCTTTGCCGCGCGTGCGGGTGGTGCTGTTCTCGACGGGCGTGATATTGGCACGGTCATCTGCCCCGATGCGGATGTGAAACTCTTTGTCACCGCCAGCGCCGAAGTCCGCGCGCAGCGCCGCTTTGCGGAGTTGTCGGGCAGGGGCATCGACGACAGCTATGAGACTGTGCTCGCCGATGTAGTTGCCCGCGATGCGCGGGATATGGAGCGGGTGGAAGCCCCCCTCAAACCTGCAGATGATGCCACTGTCATCGACACCTCACGCCTCTCGATCGAGCAGGCCGTGGCAGCGGCTGTTGCTGCGGTGCAGGCCATTCGCGGCGAGGAATAAAGGCGCTCACCAAATGGTGTATCGCTTTTCGGTGCGGCTTTGCTAGGCTGGTTCCATATACCAAAAGGAGAGCCTGCCATGATCCGCGCCGCTGTTTTCGCCCTGATACTGGGGGCCGCACCCGCCTTTGCCCAAGAGATTGCGCAACCAGCCGAGGGTCCCATGACCCTTGAACGTCTGGCCGCGATTGTCGAGGTGATTGACGCCGACGTGATCGCCCAAGGGCCGACCCTGCAATTCACCATTCAAGACATTCCAGTGATGATTATTGCAGATGCGACCAATGACCGGATGCGCGCCATGGTCCCCATTGCCAGCGCCGAGGGGCTGACGCTACAGGATCTGTCGCGCATGATTCAGGCGAATTTCGACACTGCCCTTGATGCGCGCTATGCGGTGGCCAACGGGCGACTGTGGGGGGTGTTCATCCATCCGCTCGCACCGCTGGAGAAGGATCAGTTAATCAGCGCACTGGTGCAGACGGTCAATGTCGCCCGCAGTTATGGCCAGACCTATTCTGGCGGCGCTCAGGTCTTCGGCGGTGGCGATTCAGGCGGCATCTACCGCGAGTTGTTCGAGGAATTGCGCAAAAAGGGCGAAGCGCTTTAACCCTTGCGGTTTCCCCGCCAAGCCCCACTTTAGGCTCTGACAATATGGGATCAGGAGACCACTATGAAAACCGCACAAGATTACCTCGACGCTGCCAATGCCGATGTGCCGAAAATGGCCGCTGCCGATGCAATTGCCAAACATGCCGCAGGGCAGGGCGTGTTCATTGATGTCCGCGACAGCGCAGGCATCTCTGAGAGCGGCACAATTAAGGGCGCGCACCGCATCCCCCGCGGTATGTTCGAATTCCGCGCCGATCCGGCGGTGGAGGCGATGTACAACCCCGTCTTCCAGAAAGACGCCGAGATTTACCTGATCTGCGGCGCAGGCGGTCAGGCGGCACTGGCTGGCAAGACGCTCAAAGATATGGGCTATGCGAATGTCACGAACATCGGTGGATTTGCTGCGTGGAAAGAGGCAGGCGGCCCAACCGAGGCGTAAACCACCTCAAGGCGTCAAAACTGCAATGGGGCGCGGCACTCACATCCTTGTGCATTGCCGTGCCGCTGCGCCGCGCTACCTTTCTTTGACCTTTTAAAGGAAAGGTATATTCCATGAAACTCACCCGCCGCCAAACCCTCCTGACCGGTGCCGCGCTGCCGCTGTCCGCCGCACCTTTGCTCACGCTCGCCGCTGGACACGCCGCCACGGAGATGCCCACACACCGCGATTTCACGCAGGGCGATTTCCGCGTCACGACCCTGCTGGTCGGCAGCCGCAGCGTCGAGGGCCCGCATAATATTTTCGGCCTGAACGTCGATGACGAGACATTCAACGAAGTCAGTGCCGCGAACTTCCTCAGCACCGAGGCGGCGCAGTTCTTCTTTACCCCTACAGTTGTAAACACGGGCACGGATGTGATCCTGTTTGACACGGGCCTGACCGCTGCTGGCACAACCAAATCCCTTGAGGCCGCTGGCTATGCCGCATCCGACATCACCCATGTTGTCCTTACCCACATGCACGGCGACCACATTGGCGGTCTGACCGACGATACTGGCGCCGAGACATTCGCCAACGCGGCCTATGTCACAGGTCAGGTCGAATTCGACGCATGGGCCAAGCAGGAAAACGAAGGCTTCGAGGGCAAAGTGCGCCCCTTGGCCGAGAAAATGACCTTCCTCAATGCAGGGCAGGACGTGCGCAGCGGCGTCACATCCGTCGAGAGCTTTGGCCACACACCAGGTCACATGGCCTATATGCTGGAAAGCGGCGGCAAGCAGCTGTTGCTCATGGCGGATGTGGCCAACCACTATGTCTGGTCCGTCGCCTATCCCGATTGGGAAGTGAAGTTCGACATGGACAAAGCAGCCGCAGCAGCGACCCGCAAAAAGATCATGGATATGGCCAGCGCGGACCGTTTCCCGCTCATCGGCTACCACATGCCATTCCCCGGAATGGGCTTTATCGAGACGCGCGGCGAGGGCGGTTACCGCTATGTGCCGCACAGCTATCAGCTGATCTGAGCCTGCGTGGTGCAGGTCGGTCTATCCCTCTTGCACCACGCCCCCAGATCGCCTATACGCGCCCTTGTCTAAGGGGCGGATACACGCACCGGGCGCGATATCTCAGGCAGGGTCGGATTCTTCCGGCCCTCTTTCTTTATCGCAACCGGTTCACTGCCCCGAAGTCCAATTTTCATTCAAGACCGGCGGAGACAACCGCACGGCCAGACACAAAAACCAAAGGATACTATACGCTACATGGCGAATATGATGGACG
Source organism: uncultured Sulfitobacter sp. (assembly GCA_963933905.1). Classification (GTDB taxonomy): domain Bacteria; phylum Pseudomonadota; class Alphaproteobacteria; order Rhodobacterales; family Rhodobacteraceae; genus Sulfitobacter. The sequence goes on along the minus strand of CAWVWS010000049.1, from coordinate 1,138 downwards.
AGTTTGAAGCACTCTTGAACGAAAGCTTCGAAATGGACACGCCCGAAGAGGGCTCTGTTGTCAAAGGTAAGGTCATCGCAATCGAAGCGGGCCAAGCCATTATCGACGTAGGCTACAAGATGGAAGGCCGCGTCGAGCTTAAAGAATTTGCCGAACCAGGCGAAGCTCCCAAAGTTGAAGTTGGCGACGAAGTCGAAGTATTCCTTCGTCAGGTCGAAAACTCCCGTGGCGAAGCAGTTATCTCCCGTGAGATGGCGCGCCGTGAGGAAGCATGGGATCGTCTGGAGAAAGCCTACGCAGCAGAAGAGCGCGTCGAAGGCGTAATCTTTGGCCGCGTCAAAGGTGGCTTTACTGTGGATCTTGGCGGCGCGGTTGCGTTCCTGCCCGGCTCTCAGGTCGATGTGCGCCCCGTGCGCGACGCTGGCCCATTGATGGGTCTCAAGCAGCCGTTTCAGGTTCTCAAAATGGACCGTCGCCGTGGTAACATCGTTGTATCGCGTCGTGCGATCCTCGAAGAATCACGTGCCGAACAGCGTGCCGAAGTGATTGGCAACCTCACCGAGGGCCAAGAAGTTGACGGCGTGGTCAAGAACATCACCGAATACGGTGCGTTCGTGGACCTTGGCGGCGTAGACGGCTTGCTGCACGTCACAGACATGGCATGGCGCCGTGTGAACCACCCGTCCGAGATCCTCGCCATCGGCGAAACGATCAAGGTTCAGGTCATCAAGATCAACAAAGATACACACCGTATCTCCCTCGGTATGAAGCAATTGCAAGAAGATCCATGGGATCTGGTTGCGGCCAAGTACCCGCTGGAATCCTCACACACTGGCCGCGTGACCAACATCACGGACTATGGCGCATTTGTTGAGTTGGAGCCCGGTGTTGAGGGTCTCGTTCACGTGTCCGAGATGTCCTGGACCAAAAAGAACGTACACCCCGGCAAGATCGTGTCTACTTCGCAAGAAGTCGAAGTCATGGTTCTGGAAATCGATGGTGCCAAGCGTCGTGTTTCCCTTGGTCTCAAGCAGACCATGCGCAACCCATGGGAAGTGTTTGCAGAAACACACCCAGAGGGCACCGAAGTTGAAGGCGAAGTCAAAAACATCACCGAATTCGGTCTGTTTGTTGGCCT
>CAWVWS010000048.1:0-17805 GCA_963933905.1 uncultured Sulfitobacter sp. | reverse complement strand
CCTTCCATTCCTGAGAAAGGATCGCACCATCAAACCATGGGATAAAACACCTAGGTGCGAAGGGCCGTTTTGGCCGCGCAGCAACGCTTGCTTTTGCAGATGCAGGCTGGAACGTCCGCGCTTTGAGCCGTGCTGGCGATGGCGCAGTGCTTGCAGGCGTTTCCAATCTGGCCTGTGATGTGATGGACAGTGACGCCTTGGTCACGGCGGCGCGCGGTGCGGATGTCATCGTGCACGCGGTCCATCCCGCCTATCAGCACTGGACGACACAGATGCCCATCCATACGCGAAATGTTATCGCGGCGGCCCGTGCGAGCGGGGCAACTGTCATGGTTGTCGGCAATGTATACCCCTTTGGCGAAAACGCGCCTGAGGTACTTAGTGAGGGAGGGGCTTTCGCTCCTACGACCCGCAAAGGTGCGCTGCGCGTCACGATGGAGCAGGCATTTGCCGATGCTGCAGAGCAGGGGGTGCGCAGCGTCATCCTGCGCGGTGGTGATTTCATCGAGCGGACCAAGACGGGCAACTGGTTCGAAACCTATATCACCAATAAAGTGGGCAAAGGTATTTTTACCTATCCAGGCCGTATGGGTGCGGTGCATGCATGGGCCTATCTGCCTGACATGGCGCGAGCGATGGTAGGTCTTGCTGAGAAACGTGATGCACTCCCACCTTCCGCAAGCTTCGGGTTCGAGGGGTATAGCCTGGCAGGGGAAGAGCTTAAGGCCGCAGTCGAGCGGCAGGTCGGTCACCCCCTCAAAACCGCATCTTTACCGTGGCCCTTGATGCGTGTCATTGGCCTTTTCAGTCCACTGGTGCGCGAAGTGATCGAGATGCGGTATCTGTGGGACACGCCCCACCGTGTTGACGGGAGCGCCTTGGCGGCTGCTTTGCCTGATTTCACGCCGACACCTTTGAGTGTGGCGATGGCAGAAGTGTTGGGATCAGCACCCGACGGACTTGTCGATCAGGCGGCATCTGCCTTGCGATCTGCTTGACAAGACCGCCGCCCTTGGGTCCTTCTGGGCCAAATATTTTCAGGAGAGTCCCCATGATGAGAACCCGCGCCGCCGTTGCTGTTGAAGCAGGAAAACCGTTGGAGATCATGGAGGTCAATCTGGAAGGACCCAAGCGCGGTGAAGTGCTGGTCGAGATCAAGGCCACAGGCCTATGCCACACGGATGAGTTCACCCGTTCTGGCGATGATCCCGAAGGCATTTTTCCTGCGATCCTTGGTCATGAGGGCGCGGGCGTTGTGCTGGAGATTGGTGAGGGTATTACCACGCTCGAAGTCGGCGATCACGTGATCCCGCTGTACACTCCTGAATGTCGCGAGTGTGAGTATTGCCTGTCGGGTAAAACCAACCTGTGCCAGAAAATCCGCGTGACCCAAGGGCGCGGGCAGTTGCCCGACGGCACGACACGGTTCTCGATGCTGGATGGCACGCCGATCCATCATTACATGGGCTGCTCTACCTTCGCAAACCATACAGTTGTGCCAGAGATTGCGCTGGCAAAGGTCCGCAAAGACGCGCCCTTTGACAAGATTTGCTACATCGGGTGCGGTGTTACTACGGGCATCGGCGCGGTCATCAATACTGCCAAAGTCGAGATCGGCGCGCGCTGCGTTGTCTTTGGTCTTGGCGGTATTGGTCTCAACGTTATTCAGGGTCTGCGCATGGCGGGTGCGGACCAGATTGTAGGTGTGGACCTCAACGACGACAAGCAAGAGGTCGGAACCTATTTCGGCATGACCGACTTTGTGAACCCCAAGAATGTCGAGGGCGATCTGGTGGCCCATCTGGTCGAGCTGACTAAGGGCGGGGCGGATTACACATTCGACGCCACCGGTAATACCCAAGTCATGCGTACCGCCCTTGAGGCCGCACACAAAGGCTGGGGCGAGAGCATTATCATCGGTGTGGCCGCGGCAGGAGCCGAGATTTCCACGCGTCCTTTCCAGCTCGTCACAGGCCGTGTCTGGCGCGGCACTGCTTTTGGCGGCGCAAAGGGGCGCACTGATGTTCCCAAAATCGTAGACTGGTATATGGACGGCAAGATCGAGATCGACCCGATGATCACGCATAAGCTGACGCTTGACCAGATCAACGAGGGTTTCGAGTTGATGCATCAAGGTAAATCCATCCGCGCCGTCGTCGAATTCTGATAGCGCAGCACTTGGTCGAGGTACAAAGCCTGGATCAGGTACGCGCCTAACTGACCCAAGGGCTTAGTTTCTTGGAACTCGACGGGCATTTGCGTGGTTTTCCCTACGTCATAAGGATGCCGTGGCTGCTGATCAGTTGCGACGACGTTTTTATCTGGTAGACCAATCGCAACTTATTGCTTGGAGGTATCATGTCCAAAATTGCCCTTATAACTGGCGCATCCTCAGGGATCGGCGCTGAATTCGCCCGCTATCACGCACAAAAGGGCGGGGATGTCGTGCTGACCGCCCGCTCGGAAGGCAAGCTCAAGGCGCTCACCGCCGAGATCGAGGCCGCACATGGCGTCAAAGCGCATGTGTTTACCGCTGACCTTGGAGCCGCTGACTGACCATCCGAACTGATCCGCCAAGTGACCGAGGCGGGTTTGCAAATTGATATTCTGATCAACAATGCAGGTTTTGGCGGGCAGGGGCGGCACATCGACCGCAAACTCGAAGACGAGTTGGAAATGATCGACCTCAACGTCAAAGCACTGGTCGCGCTGAGCCACCACTTCGGGCGCGAGATGTCCAAACGTGCGCAGGGCCGCATTCTCAATGTGGGTTCCAGCGCTGGCTTCATGCCCGGCCCGTTGCAGGCAGTCTATTTCGCGACCAAAGCTTTTGTAAAAAGCTTTTCCGAAGCGCTGGATCATGAGCTGCGTTCCCAAGGGGTGACCGTAACAGTTCTGGCCCCGGGCTATGTGGATACAGCCTTTGCCGATCGCGCTGATCTGCATGGCACCAATCTGGTGGCAGGTGGCGGTAAAACGCCCAGATCAGTGGCGAAATATGGATATGACGCTATGTCACGAGGTGAACTGGTGGCGATCAACGAAAAGCAATTGGACTTTATGGTCAACTGGATAATCCCGCTTTTGCCGCGCCGCGTTGTGCTGAAAATGATCGAGCGGATGCAACGAAAATAAACGATCTTTTGAGAGGCAGATACGATGAAACTGAATGTGAACGGGAAATCCCATGAAGTTGATGTCGAAGATGACATGCCTCTGCTTTGGGTGCTGCGCGACGAGTTGGGCATCACAGGCGTGAAATACGGCTGTGGCATCGCGCAATGTGGCGCCTGTACCGTGCATGTGGACGGAGTTGCTGTGCGCTCTTGCCAGCTGGCTGCGGGGGATGTGGACGGCGATATCACCACCATCGAAGGGCTCGGCTCCCCCAGTGCTTTGCACGCGGTCCAAGAGGCATGGATCGAGCATCAGGTCGCGCAATGTGGCTACTGCCAGTCAGGCCAGATCATGCAGGCGGCCAGTTTTCTGGACCTCAATGCGGCACCTTCCGATGACCAGATCGATCAGGCGATGAGTGGCAATTTGTGCCGCTGCGGAACCTATCCGCGTATCCGTGCCGCTGTGAAAACTGCCGCAACCAAGCTGCAAGGAGCCTGAACATGGGTCGTCTGAAAACAATTGCGCGGCGTTCGTTTCTTATAGGCTCCGCGGCCATTCTGGGCGGCGTGGCCTTTGGTACCTATCTGGTAAAACGCGATCCTGCCAACCCGCTAAGTGCGACTGCAAAGGCAGGCGATGCGGTGTTCAATCCATGGGTCAAGATCAACGCAGATGGCATCACGCTGGTCACACCGCATACGGATCTCGGGCAGGGTGCCGCCTCCATGCAGGCGATGCTGATTGCCGAAGAACTGGACGTGGAGATGGACCAGATCACCACAACCCCTGGCGTGCCTGCAGGCGCCTATTACAACACAGCGCTGGCGGCCGAGGCCGTGCCGTTCCGGTCCAACGACGACAGCTTTGCCGCTGAGGCGATGCGCAGCACCATGGGTGCGGTCATGAAAGTTTTGGGTGCACAGGTGACGGGCGGCTCGACTTCCGTGCCGGACAGCTTTGACAAATTGCGCATGGCAGGGGCCGTCGCGCGTGAGACGCTGAAAGCGGCCGCAGGTGCCGAGACGGGGATCAACGCAAGCTTGCTCAAGACCCAAGCGGGGGCAGTTATCCTGCCTGATGGCGTGCGCATTGCCTATACAGATCTCGCGGACCGCGCCGCGGAGATTGAGCCTGTGACCGATGTCACCCTGCGGGACCCGTCTCAGTGGCGTCTGATCGGCAAGCAGGTCGAGCGGTTGGATGTGGTGGCCAAATCCACAGGCACGCAGACCTACGGGATTGACCTGAAACTTGACGGGATGGTGCATGCCTCGGTGCGGATGAACCCGCGCAAAGGTGCCGCCCTCCAAGGCTTTGACGCGACAGCGGCTCAAGGGATGCGCGGTGTCTCGCAAATCATCGGTCTGCCTTATGGCGTGGCGGTGATTGCCGACAACACATGGCGTGCCTTCCGTGCGTTGGACGAGATTGAGTATGATTGGGCACGCGCGCCGTACCCTGCCGCGCAGGAAACCCATTGGGCCGAAGTTGCAGCCTCCTTCACACCAGAGCGTCTGGATAAAGAGTGGCGTCATGACGGTGATGTGGATGCCGCGCTTAAGAGTGCTGAGATCATTGAGGCTGAATACCGCGCTCCTTACGTGGCGCATCAGCCGCTTGAACCGCTCAGTGCGATGGCACTGGTCACGTCTGACCGTGTCGATATCTGGGTTTCCCACCAAATTCCTGGATTTGTTGAGCAGCGTGTTGCAAAGCGTTTGGGCATGGAGACGGAGCAGGTCTTTTTGCACAATCAATATGCTGGCGGCAGCTTTGGTCACCGCCTCGAGTTCGACAATGTCGATGTGGTGGTGGATGTGGCGCGTGAGGTTATGGGGACACCCGTCAAGCTTACGTTCAGCCGTGAAGAAGATTTCGCGCAGGATTATAACCGCCAGATCGGTATGGGGCGTGGGCGCGGTGCGCATGCAAATGGTCAGGTGACAGTGCTCGACCTCGACATCGCCACAGTTTCCTCCTCGCGCTCCCAATCGGGTCGCCTTGGTGCGCCAGTTCCCGGACCAGATACACAAATCGCTGCGGGTGCATGGAACATGCGCTATGCAGTCCCGAATTTGCGTGTGCGGGCCTATGCCGTGCCAGAGCTTGCGCCGACATCTTCATGGCGCTCTGTTGGTGCATCTTCTGCGGGCTTCTTCGCAGAAAGCTTTCTGGACGAGTTGATTCATGCCGCGGGCGCCGATCCGATGGAAGAGCGTCTGCGTTTGGTCAATGATCCCGATGCGCGCGCAGTGCTAGAGGCTGTCTCCGAGATGTCCGACTGGGGTAGCCCGCTTGGACCCCGTCAGGGGCGCGGTGTGGCATTGGTGACGTCTTTTGGTGTGCCGACGGCGGAAGTGGTGCAAGTCACTGATACAGATGACGGGATCAAGATTGACCGCGTCTGGATCGCTGCCGAAGTTGGGCGGGTTGTTGACCCTGTTACTTTCGAGAATGTTGTTGCGGGTGGTGTAATCTGGGGCTTGGGCCATGCCATGAACTCCGAGATCACCTATTCCGATGGGCGTGCAGAGCAGGATAACTATCACCTTGCCGAAGGGATGCGGATGCACCAATGCCCGATAATTGAAGTGCGCGGGCTTGAGAATAATCCCGCCATTCGCGGCGTGGGTGAGCCGCCTGTGCCACCTGCCGCCCCTGCTTTGGCCAACGCAATTTTTGCCGCAACGGGCAAGCGTTTGCGCGAAATGCCGTTTTTTCATACGGTAGATTTTGTGTGAAGCGCCTCGCTATTGCTCTTGCGTTGATTGCCCCAACAGGGGTGCAGGCCCAAGAAGCGGGCACCGCTGCATGGGACCGCATCTATGCTGTGGCATCCCATCCGCGCTGCACAAACTGTCATGTGGGCGAGAGCGGTCGACCTGCGTGGGATGACCTCGGGTATGCCAAGGACCGTGTGCACGGCATGAACATCGTCGCAGGGGAAAGCCGCATTGGCGCTGAGAGTATTCCATGCCGCGTGTGCCATATCAGTGGGGAGGGCGCGAATGATGTACCCCATTCCGCCCCCCAAATTGACGAAGCGTGGCGCTTGCCCCCTGTTGAGCTGGCATGGCGGGGCAAATCGAGTGTCGAGGTCTGCAATCAACTGCGCGACCCAGAGGCGAATGACGGTTTTGATATGGCCGAGCTGGCTGAGCATGTGCGCACCAGCGCCTTTGTGAACTATGGGTTCAAACCGGGTGCAGGGCGCACCCCTGCGCCGGGCACGGCTGAGGAGCTGGCACAGCACTTGGAAGTTTGGGCAGCGGCGGGAACGCCCTGTGTAGGCGATTAGTAGCTCTGGTTCAGCTCGTCCGCTTCGGGTATTTCGCGCTCCCGCTTGGCGATATAGGCTTGCAGCGCCTCATCAACCGAGACTTCCAGCTTGGGTTCCTGATACTCAGAGAGCAGCTTCTTCGCCTTTGCCAATGCCCGTGCTGTAATCTCGACCGAGCCTTCGGCGACCCATTGTTCGACAGCATTGTTATCAAACATCTCGGGCATGAAAAACGCGCTTTGGAAGTTCTCCTGCGTGTGCTGATGCCCCAGATAATGCCCCCCCGGTCCTATGTCTGGCACGGTGGCCAGTGCCTCTTCGAAATCATCAAAGTTCACACCACCTGCCATGCGGTGGGCCATGGCGCATTGCTCGGCGTCCACAATGAACTTTGCGACCGAGCAGTGCATGCCCGCCTCGTTCCAGCCTGCCGCGTGCCAGATGTAATTGGCCCCTGCATGCATGACCGAGGATAGCGTGGTGGCGCTCTCATACCCTGCTTGGGCATCAAACGTTTTTGCTCCGCCTAAACTGGCCGAACTACGCCATGGCACGCCGTAATGTCGCGCCATTTGCCCGATCATAAAATTCATCAGGCTGATCTCTGGGGTGCCCGCCATAGGCGCACCGGATTTCATTGAAACAGTGCTGAGGTAGTGACCATAGATCGCAGGACAGCCTTTGCGCACGACTTGGGTATAGGCCAGCGCACTCAGTGCTTCGGCATTGAGTTGTGCGACCGACGCCGCGACCGAGGCGGGTGTATTCGCCCCGCCCAACACGAAGGGAGAGCAGAGCACAGGCTGGTTCGCACGGCAAAATGCACGCATCGCGCCCAGCATCGTCTCGTCCCAGACAAGTGGTGAGTTGCCGTTGCAGTTGCCGGTGACGACCGCGTGATCCTCAAGAAAATCTGCGCCAAACAGGATGCGGGACATGTCGATCACGTCCTCGGCGTTCTTGGGGCTGGTGGTCATGCCCATGAAGGTCTTGTCGGAGTATTTCATCGACGAATAGGTGATGCGCAGGTGCCGCTGGCTGATCGCATGGTCATAAGGCTCAACGATGTGATGGGCAGAGCTGTGCATAGCGGGCAGCATATGGCTCAGCTTGTGAAACATCGCGAGGTCGGCAAGCATCGGGTTGCGACGCACATCGTCGAGATCGCGCAGATAGGGCGCGCCCGTCATGGGCACAAACATCGCGCGGTTGCCGCCAAAGGGGATGTTCTTTTCCGGATCGCGTGCGTGATAGGTGAACTTCTCTGGGATCGTCGTTATCAACTCACGCACAAGTCCGCGGTCGAGGTACACGCGGTCGCCAACCACCTTTGCACCTGCGCGCCTCCAATCGGCGAGCGCGATGTCATCGCGAAAAATAACGCCGACATTTTCAAGGATATCAATCGAGGCGGCGTCGATCTGCTCCACCTGACTGCCGCTTAAAATCTCGCAGGTGGGGATTTTATTGTCGATGCCCGACAGCATGGTGAAATCAGGCGCACTGCGCAGCGCACGGCGGGCGGCGCGGCCTCCGCTACGGGTTCGGGTCTGGGCAGTCATTGGGGTTCCTTTCGTCTCATGGAAAAAGCCTAGCACGACCTGTCGCGGTTCAACTTGTTCCCCCGCGCCGCTCTGCGCTTGCCAAGTGCCGCGAATGTCCTTGACGCATGGGGCGCTTCGGCCTCACTTCTTGGGTATGGAAATTTTACAAATCACCCGCCCCGCGCCGCTTGCCGGTCTTGATGACATCCCGATGCCCTCGGAAGATGCGCCCCGTGCGCAGGCTTTGGTGGCGCGCTGTCCTGTGGCAAAGGTAACGCCGCTGGAGAGCGCGGAGGCCATCGCTACGCAGGCAGGCGTGCAGGATGTCTGGATCAAGGACGAGCGCGGGCGCATGGGGCTGGGCAGCTTCAAGGCGTTGGGGGCTGCCTATGTCATCGCCTGTGATGCGCAGGAAGGTGACGTGAGCGGGCGCACTTATGTGACAGCCAGTGCAGGCAACCACGGCATGTCCGTCGCGGCAGGGGCCAAGGCATTCGGTGCAGCCTCTGTTGTCTATATCGCGCAGACGGTGCCCGAGAGTTTTGCCGCGCGGCTCGAAGATCAGGGCGCGCAAGTCGTCCGCGAGGGGGAGACATACGAGGACAGCCTCAAGGCAGCGGAAAAGGCGGCAGATGATAACGGCTGGGACCTGCTCTCGGACGGATCATGGCACGGTTATACCGATCGCCCGCACCGCCTGATGGAAGGCTATACCGTGTTGATGGCAGAGGCGATTGAGCAACTGCCCGAGATGCCTACGCATATTTTCTTGCAGGCTGGTGTTGGTGGACTGGCTTGTGCTTGTGCCGCCTTGGCGCGTCAAACATGGGGGGATGGCCCGCGCATTATCGTGGTGGAGCCTGACGCTGCTGCCGCATTGCACGGCTCGGTCGCAGCGGGAAAAGCTGTAGAAAGCAGCGGACCTGTATCGGACATGGGTCGGCTGGATTGCAAGATGCCTTCGCTCATCGCACTCAAAGGGCTGGCACGGGACGCGGATGATTTTGCTTTGATATCCGAGGCGGAAGGCCATGCAGGGGCAGGGCTTGCCATGGTTGCTGGTTTTGGCTCATCGCCTTCGGGCGCTGCGGGGATTGCAGCGCTCATTGCTCTGGATGACGCACAACGAGAAGCGCTTGGTATTACCGCCCAGTCGCGGGTTCTCTGTGTGCTGAGCGAAGGACCCGCCTGATGCAGCGCGGTTTTGCGCCAGCGGAGTTTGAGGCCCGTACCCGTCGCGCGCAGGACATGATGCGGTCCGCAAACCTTGATGCTCTGCTGCTCACGACCGAAGCTGACCTGCGTTACTTCACTGGATATCTCACGCGGTTCTGGGAAAGCCCGTCGCGCCCTTGGTTTCTAGTGGTGCCCAGTGATGGTAAACCGATTGCGGTGATCCCATCCATCGGTGCGGCCCTTATGGGGCAGACGTGGATTGATGACATTCGAACATGGCGCGCGCCAAACCTTGCTGATGACGGGGTGAGCTTGCTCACCGATACGCTGAGCGCTTTTGCCAATATAGGGACGCCGATGGGGTATGAAAGTCATCTGCGCATGCCGTTGGCCGATTGGGCAAGGGTGCAGGGAGGGCTGAAGACACCTGTAGGCGATGACAAGGGGATCGTGGCGCGACTGCGCTCTGTCAAATCCGCTGCCGAGATTGCCAAGATCGAGCAGGCCTGTGCCATTGCTGGCCGAGCCTTTGCCCGCGTGCCAGAGATTGCAGGGCAGGGTGTGCCGTTGTCGCGTGTCTTCCGCGATTTTCAACGGCTGTGTCTGGAGGAGGGGGCCGATTGGGTGCCTTATCTCGCGGGGGGTGCTGCGGAGGGCGGATACGGCGATGTCATCTCCCCCGCCAGTGATGCGCCGCTTGCGCGGGGGGATGTGCTGATGCTGGACACCGGCCTCGTTTGGGACGGGTATTTTTCCGATTTTGACCGGAATTTCAGTTTGGGTTCGCCAAGGGAGGAAACTGCTGCTGCGCATGCCCGTTTGATTGATGCGGTGGATGCTGCTGCAGATATTGCGCGGGTGGGCAGTACCGCCGCGCAGCTGTTTCATGCCATGGACGCGATTGTGACGGGGGGCGCTGGCGGCTCTGATGCGGGGCGATTGGGGCATGGCTTGGGGATGCAACTTACCGAAGGTCTGTCGCTCATCCCTGACGACCACACGGTGCTGGAAGACGGCATGGTGATTACACTAGAGCCGGGAATCGATGTGGGGGATGGTAGGATTTTGGTCCATGAAGAGGACATTGTAGTCACGGAAAACGCACCGCGCTTCCTGTCGCCGCGCGCAGGCCGCGAGATGGTGCAGCTGTGACCGATTACCGCTATAATCGCGCTGCGGATGGCCCTGCACCGCTGGGTATGATCGTTTTGCAAACGGACGAGACAATCGAGGGCGACCTGCGCCGCATGCTGCCTCTGGATGTGCCGCTCTACGTCAGTCGTGTGCCAAGTGCACCTGAAGTCACCCCCGAGAGTTTGCGCGCTATGAGCTCCCATCTGACCAACGCCGCAGGTTTGCTGCCCCAAGCGTTGCCCTATGCTGCTGTGGGCTATGGCTGCACCTCCGCTTCTGCGCAGATCGGATCGGACAGTGTGGCAAGCCTGATTGGGGAGGGCGTGACGACAGGTCATGTGACCGATCCGCTCAGCGCACTCATCGCCGCATGTCGCTTTTTGAAAATTACAAAGCTGGCTTTCCTATCGCCCTATACCGCGGATGTATCTGACCGCCTGCGCGCGGTCCTTGCGGATGCAGGCATCGCCACACCGATCTTTGGCAGCTTCAACGAGGCAAACGAGGCGAGCGTTGTTCGGATCGCTGAGCAGTCCATTGTCGAGGCGGCCTGTGACCTACAGGTTCAAGGGGGCACGCAGGGGGTGTTCTTGTCCTGCACAAATCTGCGTACTTTGGACGTGATAGAGGAGATAGAAGGGCGCACCGGTTTGCCCTGTCTGTCGAGCAATCAGGTGCTGGGCTGGCAATTGGGCCAGCATAGCAAGGCGAAGGTCCACATACCGGGCAAGCTGGGGAGCGCTCCGCAATAGCGGGATGTGCAGTTACGTGATTTGACGCAAGAAATCCACCCAAGTGCATCTTGACGCTCTGGCGATGATGACATACCCAGTGCAGGTGCGCGGGTGTTGTGTAATGGTTAAGACCTCAGTTTTCCAAACTGAAGATAGGGGTTCGATTCCCCTCACCCGCTCCACTCCTTCCCACATCTTCGAGAGCATGCTACAGCGCAGCGCTTGACCCCGCTTGATCGCCGCGCCACTAAGCGCTGCACGATTTAATAAAGGACAGCGCATGGCGGATACTCCCACGCCCCCTCCCTCGGCCACGGAAGAGCGCGCGCGCTCGCGCAAGATTGGTGCCTTGGGTGCTTTGCTCCCCTTCCTGCGGCCTTACCGCTTGCTCATGGCTGGGGCGCTGACGGCGCTGGTGGCAACGGCGATGATCTCGCTGGCCTTGCCTTTGGCAGTGCGCCGCGTCGTCGATACGTTCAACGTGGGCGAAGAGGCGCTGCTCGATCAGTATTTCATTGCGGCGCTTGCCATTGCAGGCCTGCTCGCGGTGGGTTCCGCGCTGCGCTATGCGCTTGTGACGCAGTTGGGGGAGCGTGTGGTGGCCGATATCCGTAAGGCGACGTTTGACCGCGTGATTTCCATGAGCCCCGTTTTCTATGAAAAGATCATGACGGGTGAAGTCCTCAGCCGCATTACCACCGACACGACTCTGATCCTCAGCGTCATCGGCTCATCCATCTCCATCGCGCTGCGCAATTTTCTTACTTTTGTCGGTGGTTTGATTCTGATGCTACTCACCTCGGCCAAGCTAGCGGGGATGGTCCTATTGATCGTCCCTGTTGTGGTGGTGCCGATATTGGTTTTAGGCCGCCGCCTGCGTGTCATCAGCCGCGAAAATCAGGACTGGATCGCCGCCTCTTCGGGCAATGCCTCCGAGAGTTTGACGGCAGTGCAAACAGTGCAAGCCTTCACCCATGAGACCGCAAGCCGTGCGCAGTTTGCCGATATGACAGAGCATTCATTCGAAGCCGCGCGCCGCCGTATTCGCACCCGCGCCTACCTCACCACCATTGTGATCTTCCTTGTCTTCTCTGGCGTGGTTGGTGTGCTCTGGATTGGCGCACGCGATGTGCGCGACGAAGTCATGACTGTGGGCGCGCTGATCCAGTTTTTGATCTATGCCGTGATGGTGGCAGGGGCGGTTGCAGCCCTTTCGGAAATCTGGTCCGAATTGCAACGCGCCGCAGGTGCCACGGAGCGTTTGGTGGATCTGCTGGAGACACAAGACCCCGTAAATGATCCGGCCACAGCGCAGATTCTGGCAGAGCCTGTGCAGGGCCATATCCGTTTCGAGGACGTGAATTTCCGCTATCCTGCGCGGCCGGAAACCGCAGCGCTGGACGGTATCACGCTTGAGATTAAACCCGGTGAGACAGTTGCTTTTGTAGGGCCATCTGGCGCGGGTAAGACGACGATCATCCAGATGATCCTGCGCTTTTATGATCCGCAGTCGGGACGCATTACATTCGACGGTGTTGATTTGCGTGATCTGAAACGGGATGCCTTCCGCCGCCAGATCGCTTTGGTGCCTCAAGACCCTGTGATCTTTGCCGCTTCTGCGCGGGAGAACATCCGCTTTGGCCGCCCCGATGCAACAGATGCCGAGATCGAGAGTGCCGCGCATGCCGCTGCAGCGGATGAGTTCATAACCAAGCTGCCAGAAGGCTATGACAGCTATCTCGGTGAGCGTGGTGTCATGTTGTCTGGGGGACAAAAGCAGCGGATCGCCATCGCGCGTGCCATCTTGCGCGCCGCCCCTGTGCTGCTGCTGGACGAAGCGACCAGCGCGCTGGACGCCGAGAGCGAGCGTGCCGTGCAGGCTGCTGTGGAGGAGTTGAGCGCGGGGTGCACAACGCTGATCGTGGCACACCGTCTGGCAACTGTGAAAAAAGCCGACCGCATTGTCGTGCTGGAAGCAGGGCAGATTGTGGACACTGGCACCCATGATGATCTGGTTGCCAAAGGCGGGCTCTATGCGCGCCTTGCGCGGCTTCAGTTCACGGACGGGATCGCAGCCGAGTAATTCCCCCTTGCGCTCCTATGCTGCAGGGTGAAACACTCTGCGTATAAATCAATCCATTCAGGGAGTATTCAAATGGGTCTGTGGAGTTTCGTAAAAGGTGCCGGCAAAAAAAGTATTTGGCGGCGGCGATGATGCCGAAGTGTCGGGCGCGGCGTTGCAGGACGAATTGAAAGAGCTGGGCCTTGATGCCGAAGGTCTGGACATCAAAGTGGACGGCGACAAAGTGACTGTGACTGGCAGAGCGGCCTCACAGGAAATGCGTGAGAAGGTCATTCTGGCCGTGGGTAACGTCGAAGGCGTGGCCGCAGTCGAGGATGATGTGACGGGCGGCGAAGGCGAGCCTACGTTCCACACCGTCGAGAAGGGTGACACCCTCTGGGCGATCTCTGCAAAGACGCTCGGCAATGGTGCGCACTACGAGAAAATTTTTGAAGCGAACAAGCCTATGCTGACCCACCCCGACAAAATCTACCCCGGTCAGGTGCTGCGCATCCCGACAGCTTGAGAATAATGCTGTACCCCGTGATTTGACGGGGTGCAGCCCTTCCGCATGGGGCGGACCATCCCCATATCCCCCTTTATGACTGACGTTTGGGCAAGCGGCCTCGTAACGCTACGTTTCATGCAATGCATTGCTTGAAATTTGGCCGCAGTGGCGTCATCGTCGTGTGATAAATTACGCATGCCGCACAAGCGGCAGCACAGGGGAGGAAGACACATGGGTTATAACGGGATACCGGACCGTACGATTATCGAGGCAGAGAGCGCGTGGGAAGACCGCGATCTGCACAAAACGCTCTATGGCATGCTGTCGAGCACGACAAAGAAATTTCCAAATCACAACGCCATTACCTACCAACTTTTGTCAGGTCCAAAGGACTTTGCCGAGACGCTGACCTGGCAGATGCTGCATGACAAATCCGTGCAGGCCGCGAACCTGTTTCGCAGCTTAGGCATCGGTCCCAAGGATGTTGTGGCCTATGTGCTGCCCAATACCAACGAGACGGCTATCACTCTGCTGGGCGGTGCCATTGCAGGCATCGTGAACCCGATCAACCCGCTGCTCGATGCCGAACAAATTGGTGCGATCCTGCGGGAGACAAACGCAACTGTCGTTGTGACCTTGCGCCCCTTCCCGAAAACGGATGTGGCCGATAAAACCGCCGAAGCGGTGGCCCTAGCGCCAAATGTTAAAACCGTTCTCGAAGTGGACCTGCACCGTTATCTAACGGGCCTGAAAAAGATCATCGTGCCGCTGATCCGCCCCAAGCGGACTGTGCAGAACCAAGCGAAGTACATGAACCTCAACGAGGAAATGGCAAAGCAGCCAACGACCTTGCAGTTCGAGGACCCGCAAGAGGATCGCGTGGCCTGCTATTTCCACACAGGTGGCACCACGGGCATGCCCAAAGTGGCACAGCACAAATATTCGGGCATCATTTATAACGGTTGGACCGGTGCGCAGCTGCTTTATACCGAGAACGATGTGGCCATGTGCCCGCTGCCGTTCTTTCATGTCATGGCCGTGCATGCGGTGTTTATGGGCTGTGTTCATTCGGGTGCGCATATCATTCTGCCGACCCCGCAAGGCTATCGTGGTGAGGGCGTGTTTGATAACTTCTGGAAGCTGTGCGAGCGGCACAAAGTCACGTTTATCATCACGGTTCCAACGGCAATCTCGGCCAAGATGCAGCGCCCGATTGATGCGGACCTCTCGACAGTCAAGACCGCGTTTTCAGGCTCCGCTCCGCTGCCGATGGAGCTGTTCAAACGCTTCGAGAAGGCAACGGGTATTACCATCGTTGAAGGCTACGGCCTGACGGAGGCGACTGTACTTGTCTCAGGCAACCCCACGGACGGCGTTCGCAAAGTAGGCTCCATCGGAGTTGAATTCCCCTATTCTAAAGTGCGGATTATCAAAGGCACGCCAAGCGGTCCGATTGATGCCGACGTGGACGAGATCGGGGAGATTTGTGTTTCCAACCCGGGCGTGTTCCCGGGCAACACCTATACCGAAGCGGATAAAAACGTCGATCTCTACTATGACGAGAAGTTTCTGCGCACGGGCGATCTGGGGCGTAAGGACGAGGACGGCTATATCTGGATCACGGGCCGCGCCAAGGATCTGATCATTCGGGGTGGTCACAACATTGACCCTGCCGAGATCGAAGAAGCGCTTTTGGGGCATGAAGGAGTGGCCTTTGCGGGGGCGATTGGCCAACCCGATGCCCACGCGGGCGAAGTGCCTTGCGCCTTTGTCGAGCTGGTTGCAGGGGCGAATGTCACTTCCGAAGAGCTCTTGGAGTTTGCTAACAGCCGTGTGCATGAACGCGCGGCCCAGCCCAAGAACATCACCATCATGGACGAGTTGCCAAAGACTGCTGTTGGCAAGATTTTCAAGCCTGATCTGCGCCGTATGGCGATCACGCGGGTCTTTAACGGTGCGTTGGAAAAGGCAGGTGTTGCTGCGCGTGTTGATCATGTCATGGACGATAAAAAGCGTGGTCTTGTTGCTGTTATGGCGATGAATGGTGCGGATGCGGATGCCGTGAGCGAAGTGCTGGGCAGCTTTGTCACGCAGTGGGACGCCGCTTGAGCAATCAACCTGATTACGGCCTGCTCCTCGATGATGAGGTGCGGGCCTATATCGCCAAGGGCGCGGAGTTTTATCCGCCGAATGCCGTTGATCTGACCGTAGCAGATCAACGCGAAGTTTATGACAATATGTGCGCTGCATTCCACGGAGGCCGCCCCGAGGGTGTGCAGACCTGGGACGAGACCTTTGGTGGTGTGCCCTGCCGCCGCTATGAGGCTGGTGCTGCGGATGTCACGCTCGTTTACTATCACGGGGGCGGGTTCGTTGTGGGCGGGCTGCACAGCCATGATGATGTCTGTGCAGAGCTGTGCGCGAGGGCAGGGGTGCGGGTGATTTCGGTCGATTACGGACTGGCGCCGGAGACTGTTTTTCCGGGCTGTTACAAGGATGCCATGGCGGCCTTCGAGGGGATCGAGGCGGCGTTTGGCGGCAAGATCCTGATGGCGGGGGACAGTGCTGGCGGGAACCTTGCTGCGGCGGTGACGCACCATGTGCGGGAGCGTGTCGCAGGGCAAATTCTGGTCTACCCGGGATTGGGCGGTGATCCGACCAAGGGCAGTTATATCGAGCATGCCAATGCACCTGAGCTGACCACCCGCGACATGCTGTTCTATCAGACTATTCGCACGGGCGGCGCTACCGCGCCTGTGGGGGATGCACGCTATGCGCCACTCCATGATACTGATTTTGCAGGACTTCCGCCCACAGTGATTGTAACCGCTGTCTGTGATCCATTGGCCAGTGATGGCGAAAGCTACCGCGATGCGATCACCACCGCAGGGGGCCAGGCCGTTTGGTTCAACGAGGCGGGGTTGGTGCACGGTTGCTTGCGCGCGCGCGCCATGAGCAAGCGCGGAGCGGCGTTTTTCGATCGCGTGTCGGATGCTGTTTCAGCATTGGCAAAGGGCAGTTGGCCTTACTAAAACTACCGCAAAAAGCTCTTTGCTTTCATCGTGTTGGGGATGGGTGCGCCGAGGCGGCTGAGGATGGTCGGCGCAAGCTGGAGTTGGTCGATCACGGTGTCTTCCTCTGGCGCTTCTGCGTCGCCAAAGTAATAGAGCGCTGCCTCTTGCTGCAACGGATCGCGGCCCCCGTGGTGACCGCGTTCGTCCTGACCGTGGTCGGCGGTCACGATCACTTCATAGCCTGCTGCGCGCCATTTGGGGATGAACGGCCCCAGCATCTCGTCCATGACGTGGCAGGCGTGATCCATCTCTTGGCAATCATGGAAAAATCGGTGGCCCATGCTGTCGAGGGTGCAGGTGTGCAGCATTCCATAATCAAGGCCGAAACGCAGGCACAGATTGGTGAGTGTGGCGAAGAGGTCCACGTCAGAGGGGGTCATCTGGTTGACGAGGCCGTAGCCTGTCATCGTGTGGAAACGACCATGGTTGATGGTGGTGCTGTCGGGCTCATCATACTCGATATCACGCACGTAATCAAAGGGATGGCGGTTAAAGAACTCTGACCAAAAGCTGTGCGCGACGGAGCCTGTGACACCGCCAGCTTCGCGAACTTGCGAGAAGACATCGGGGTGCTGCAAGCGGAAGACATTGCCGTTACCCGTGCAGCCATGCTCCGCTGGAGCGACGCCCGTATGGATGGAAGCATAGCACGACGCAGAAGTGGAGGGCAGGACCGAGCGTATCTTCCAGACGCGGGCATCGCCGCTGTCGACCCATCCCTCAAGATTGCCAAAAAGACGCCGCCAATTGCGGTAGGGGACACCGTCGAGGATGATCAGAAGGAGTTTGTTTTTCATAGCCGCCCTGCGATGTATATTTCCCCCCGATTGAACCGCAACGGCACCGCGCGCGCAACAGCAGAACGCAGAAATCCTGCGCAGGGCGGAATCAGTGCGTTAACGCCTTGCTGCACTGGGTTTTGGTGGGGGTGTTATGCGTACATTTGCTGTACACCCCGCGTAAACCCCCTGTGCACGATTTCGAGTTTTGGAATGCGTTTGCAGAACGTGCGTTGCGCGGGGAATGGTGGTCGGTTGATCAAGAAATACGGCGGTGCTGTCTTGTGTGCTTCCAGAACGAAAATCGTTTTTTGGGGAGATCTGCTTTGCGGACGAAGCGCGATTGCGTGGTTAAAATAGCGTTGGGCAATATCCGGCAGATCGGAAACCATCT
>CAWVWS010000047.1:0-18777 GCA_963933905.1 uncultured Sulfitobacter sp. | reverse complement strand
CTATTTGCGCGCCACCCTGCGCAGCATCGGCGCGTTCGGCATGCTCTTGGTGCTCGCAGTCGTTGGCGCAGGCCTATGGGTGCTCTATGATCTGGGCGTGCTGCGCCTCGACGACCCCAGCTTTGACGTCTGGCTCGGCCTAATCGCCCTCAGCTTTGTGCTCGCCATCGGTCTCAGCTGGAGCATCGTGCGCCACGCCCTCTCGGGTCAGGCAGACGTGGACGATGTAGACGCCTAAACGGGGCGGCGGGTGGGCGCATTAAGCCCTCAGGGCTTAACAGTCCCATCCAGCATGACAGGTTTGCCGTGTTCGGTAGAAAGATACGCCTGCTCCCACGCGCTGCGCATCTCCTCGACCGCCTCTGGGGCGGCCATATCCACTTCGGCCAAAAACCCCTCAAGTGTCTCCAGCCACGCAGTGAAATAATCATCCCCGCCGTTCAAATTCTTTGCCATTCCATGCCGCTTCAACGTGTCCGAGAATCGCTCCGCCCAATCAGGCCAGGCAAAATGCCCCGCCTCATTGAGATGCACCGTCAGCGCAAAAAGCTGTGCGTGCCAAGGTGCTTCAAACACGGGCTCTGGTGCGCTCATACAGCCTCCAAATAGCTTTGCCAGAGGTCCAGCACGACCTCATCACGCGGATGCTCCGGGTGCTGCCACAGCTCTGACGCAGGAAAAACCACCGCATAGAGCGGCTCTGGCGCTTCGCCCAACCCATGCGCATTGCTGTCCGGCAAAACATGCGTGCCATGATACTGCATAATCCGCCCTTTTGCGCCAGCAGCATAAGACGGCAGCCGCGTATGCCCGCCAGAAACCAGCACATTCTCCGCAATCCGCCGCGTCATGACTTCATCCCCGATCTCGAACATAGGGGCCACATTGCTTTCACGGTCCGCAGGCCCACCGCGCGCCAGCACGCCTGCCACCTGATCCGCCGTTAGCTTCTTCGTTGCCAACTCACTGATCTGGTCATCGGTCCGCCCCGCCAACTCCTCGCGGGTCAGCACACCCGTCTGAACCAGCAACGCCGCCAAACCGCCCATCCATTTCTCGTAATAGCTAAAGGCAGTGTAATCCTTCGGCGCCAAACACTCCCGCGCATGGCGCGACACGTCGATGTTCCATTTGCCCAAACTGCCCGAAGCCAGCACAATCGCCAGCGCACGCGGATGCCAGTCGGCGTGGAACTTCACATCCTCGTCTTCAGGCACCACGGGACCATCGCCAAACCGCCCGCCCATGTCATGGACGCGGGTCACGATGGATCCTTCGCCAAACCCGTGCCGATCATACTGTCCCGCGTCACCAAATCCATCAGCGCCTCTTCCGACAAACCTTCCGACCCTTCAGGCCGCATCGGCAGCACCAGATAGCGGACCTCAGCCGTCGAATCCCAAACCCGCACCGCCGTCTGCTCAGGCAGGCGCACGCCGAAATCACTCAGCACAGCACGCGGCTCCCGCACGGCCCGCGCACGGTAGGCGTCAGATTTATACCACCCCGGCGGTATCCCCAGCAGCGGCCAAGGGTAACAACTGCACAGCGTACAAACGACCATATTGTGCGTGTCGGGCGTATTCTCGACCACCACCATATGCTCGCCTTGCCGTCCGTAATACCCCAACTCGCTCAGCACCTTATCCGCATCATTGCGCAGCGCTTGGGCAAACACAGGATCACTCCACGCCTTGGCCACAACATGCGCGCCATTGCGTGGACCGATCTTGTTCTCGTAGGTGTCGATAATCACATCCAGCGCAGCGGCATCCACCAGCCCCTTTTGCGTCAGGATGGTTTCCAACGCCTTTACCCGCAGCGCAGGTGCGGGCGGCAAAAGGGAGTGCGGGTGATCGTGGTCATGATGGTCATGGGGCATGAAACCCAGCTTGCCCCGCAATAATCTGCTTGTCTACGCCCTACCTGCACCATTTGGCCGCGCATCCTCCCTTGCCCCCAATCCTAAACTTGCCTAGATACCCCCAAACCGACCCAGAAAAGAGCAGCCAGCACCCCATGGAAAATGTCGTCCTGATCGTCCACCTTATTCTCGCGCTTGCCTTGATCGCAGTTGTGCTGCTTCAACGCTCGGAGGGCGGTGGCCTCGGCATTGGTGGCGGCGGTGGCGGCAACTCCGGCAGACCGAAAGCAACGCCCATGAGCAAAGTAACATGGATCCTCGGCATGGCCTTCGTCGTGACCTCCATCACGCTGACAATCGTCACGGCGCAAAAATCCGCAGGCTCTTCCGTACTCGACCGCTTGACCGCGTCACCCCCCGCTTTGAACCAAAGCGACGTGCCAACACCGGACCTCGACAACCTGCTGCCGCCCGCTGAAGGCGACAACTCACCGCTGGTCCCGATACTCGATTAACGAAAACCTCAACAAGATGAGGCAGATGCGATTTTAGCTACAACATGTAGCCCCCGTCGCCTTGCCTTGCCTTTCCGAATCCTGTTAGAATGAACTCCCGTGGGGTGTGCATAATGCACCCGCTTGGGCATGTTCCGAACAGGCTCAACAGACGCAGACAAGACGCAAATTCGCGCACGGGAGAGACCAGACAATGGCACGCTATATTTTCATCACCGGCGGTGTTGTATCCTCACTTGGCAAAGGTCTCGCATCCGCAGCCCTCGGCGCACTGTTGCAGGCACGCGGCTACTCCGTTCGCCTGCGCAAGCTTGACCCCTACCTCAACGTCGATCCTGGCACGATGAGCCCGTTCGAGCATGGCGAAGTTTTCGTCACCGACGACGGCGCGGAAACCGATCTCGATCTCGGCCACTACGAGCGTTTCACCGGTGTCTCCGCGCGCAAAACTGATTCCATCTCCTCGGGCCGTGTCTATTCCACCGTGCTGGAGAAAGAGCGCCGCGGCGACTATTTGGGCAAGACCATCCAAGTCATCCCGCATGTCACAAACGAGATCAAAGATTTCCTCGCCATCGGCGAAGACGAAGTCGACTTTATGCTCTGCGAAATCGGCGGCACGGTGGGCGACATCGAAGGCCTGCCGTTTTTTGAGGCGATCCGCCAATTCTCCCACGACAAACCGCGTGGCCAGTGCATCTTCATGCACCTCACCCTACTCCCCTACCTCGCAGCCAGCGGTGAGTTGAAAACCAAACCCACCCAACACTCCGTCAAGGAATTGCAATCCATAGGCATCGCGCCTGACATCCTTGTGTGCCGCTCCGAACATCCCATCCCCGAGAAAGAGCGCGAGAAGATCGCCCTCTTCTGTAACGTGCGCAAGGAATCAGTCGTCGCTGCCTACGATCTGAAATCCATCTATGAGGCCCCACTGGCCTATCATGCACAGGGCCTCGACCAAGCTGTCCTCGACGCCTTTGACATCTCTCCTGCGCCCAAGCCTGATTTGCGCATCTGGAACGATGTCTACGACCGCATCCACAACCCCGAAGGCGAAGTAAAAGTCGCTATTGTCGGCAAATACACTCAACTCGGCGACGCCTATAAATCCATCGCCGAAGCACTGACCCACGGCGGCATGGCCAACCGTGTGCGCGTTAACATCGAATGGGTCGATGCGGAGGTCTTCGAAAAATCCGAAGATGTCGCCACCCAGCTTGAGGGCTACCACGCCATCCTCGTTCCCGGCGGCTTTGGCGAACGCGGGACCGAAGGCAAAATCCGCGCCGCCCAATACGCGCGCGAGCACAAAGTGCCCTACCTCGGCATCTGCCTAGGCATGCAAATGGCCGTGATCGAGGCGGCGCGCAATGTCGCTGGCCTTTCCACCGCTGGCTCCGAAGAGTTCGACCACGAATCCGCAGGCAAAAAACGGTTCGAGCCTGTCGTCTACCACCTCAAAGAATGGGTACAGGGCAACCACAAGGTCGAGCGTAAAGTCGGCGATGACAAAGGCGGCACCATGCGCCTTGGCGCCTATGACGCAACGCTGAAAGAAGGCTCCAAAGTCGCCGAAGTTTACGGCACCACCAAAATCGATGAGCGTCACCGCCACCGCTATGAGGTCGATATCGCCTACCGCGAGCAGTTGGAAAAAGCAGGGATGAGTTTCTCTGGCATGTCGCCGGACGGCAAACTCCCCGAGATTGTCGAATGGTCGGATCATCCATGGTTCATTGGCGTACAGTTCCACCCCGAATTGAAGTCAAAACCCTTCAATCCCCACCCCCTGTTCAAAGGCTTTGTAAAAGCCGCCAAGGACATGTCGCGACTGGTCTAGTCCCGCGAAGGCTCGTTCGGGTCACTTGAAAACAGGGCAACCTTGTTGCCCTGTGGATCACGCAGATAGCTCACGTAAAAATGCGGACCGTATGACGCGCGGAACCCAGGTTTCCCCTCGTCCACCCCGCCAGCAGCAACAGCCGCCGCATGAAGGGCGCGCACCTGTGCTTGCCCCCGCGCCTCAAAGGCAACCATCGTCCCGTTTCCTGCCGTCGCGGGCTGGCCGTCAAAGGTCGGCTTGACGTAGAAATCGGGATAGACAGGCGACTGACCTGCCGCCACGGGCAGCGCATAGCTCAGGCCCTCGGGACCTTTATCACACCCGTAGCCAAGCGCAGGCAGAAACGCATCGTAAAACCGTCTCGCACCCTCAATGTCATCCGCACCAACCGTCACATAGGCAATCATTCTGCTCATCCCTTTTCGCCACCGCAGCGGCCTTTAGGGCGACATTGCCACGCGCACGCGTTTCGGATCAAGGGCAGCGCGCAAGGGCAACCCCCCGTTGCCCTTCACCCTCCCTTAACCCCTACACCGCACGCCCCCTTAACCCGCCGATCTGTGTCGCAGACGGTGTACAGGGGGTGTACGCGGGGTGTACCCATGGCACCCCCGTCAAAATCCATCCCGCTATGGCATCAACCCCCGAATCCCGCCACCACACTGAATCCGCGCATTAGCCGTTGCGCGTACGCCCCCATCCGCTACACCGCTTGCATGCTCAGTTATCAACATATCTATCACGCTGGAAATCTGGCCGATGTCCACAAACACGCACTGCTCGCGTGGATGCTCGACTACCTCACCGCCAAGGATAAGCCCCTCACCTACATAGAGACCCACGCAGGCCGTGCGCTCTATGACTTGCAGGCCAAAGAAGCCCTCAAAACGGGCGAGGCTGCGGCGGGAATTACCCAAGCGCGCAAATGGTTTAGCACAGATCACCCCTATGCCCGCGTACTGGATCGTGTGAAGGCCGAGGACGGCCCAAACGCCTACCCCGGCTCGCCCCTGATCGCCGCCCATCTGCTGCGCCCCACCGACACAATCCATCTGGCCGAACTGCACCCGCGTGAGCATGCCGCCCTCGAGCTTGCCATGTCCCCCACTGGCGCCAAAATCCACCTGCGCGACGGGTTCGAGACAGCCTTCGCGCTCTGCCCGCCCATGCCCCGCCGTGGCCTCCTGCTGATCGACCCCAGCTATGAGATAAAGGAGGATTATACCAATATTTTCTGCCACATAGCCAAGCTTCACCGTGCATGGAATGTCGGCATCATCGCCCTGTGGTACCCGCTGCTGACCAGCCGCGCACACGAGCCGATGTTGGAAGCACTCAGCACCCAATTCGCAGGCGCGCTGCGCCACGAAGTCCGCTTCCCCCCCGCCCGTCCAGGGCACGGGATGGTAGGGTCGGGCATGTTTGTGCTAAACCCGCCCTACGGCTTGGCCGATGAGGCCAAGCGGCTGGCGAAAGACTACGCAAAACTGCGCTAGGAGCGCGACACAATCGGGAGAAAAAACACAATGCCTAAAAAGGGTTACTGGATCGGAAACATGGATGTCCGCGATGCGGCTGTCTATGAGAAATACCGCGTTGCAAACGCCAAACCCTTTGCTGACTACGGTGCAAAATTCCTCGTGCGCGGCGGCACCCAACAGGTCCGCGAAGGCACCGCCCATGCCCGCACCGTTGTCATCGAATTTCCCAGCTACGCAGACGCTGTCGCCTGCTATGAAAGCCCCGGCTACCAGAACGCAAAAGACATACGCATGACCGTTTCCGACGGCAGCCTCATAATAATAGAGGGTTATGAGGTCTAAAATGTGCTAGGGTCGCGCCATGAGATATCTTAGCGCCGTGATCCTCGCCCTCATGCCCCTGCCTGCACTCGCCTGCGGGAATGCCGTCTGCCTCGTCGATCCAGACAGCCTTGTCCTGCCCGAAATCATCACCTTTAACGAGACCCGCTCGGGCTATGGCCCTGGCTATGCCGTGGATGATGTGCTGGCCCTCAAAGGGGCGAGGTTCGGGGAGCGGTTTACAGGCCAGACCCTTTCCACCACAGGCGCAAATGACGCTGTGACAGGCCCCGCCTTCGGCCCGCTTACCCTGCTCGCCGGGGCACAGGGCCAGAACCTGTCGGTCGTTAATTTTTATGGGTGTTGCGGTGTTGAACGGTTATGGTCACGCAGGCTTTCCCAAACGCGATGCGCAGGGTGAAGGGGCCATCGACATCCTGTTTGACCGCGACCAATCTGCCCTCTCGATTGACCTGCGCGGCGGCGAGCAAGGGCGCGCCGACGTCCTGTTTCTGTCCCGTGATGGCACATTACTGGCGCAGGTTCCTGTTAGTCCCGTTGGGGAGTTTTCCATTGCTTTCATGCAGATGGAGGGGGCGGCAGACATTGCGGGAGTGGTTGTGAACAACACCGATCCCCAAGGGATCGCAATAGATACGATTAGATTTGGCAAACTCCCCGATCTAAGTTAACAAATCGCTATGTTAGAACGCCTCTTCCCGCGCCGCGCGCCCTCGCCCAAGCCCCTTCCGCAACCCAACGCACAACTTGCGCTTGGCACACTTCTGGTACGCGTTGCTTTGGCGAACCGCCAATACCTTGCTGCCGAGGTCGCCCAGATCGACAAGATTTTGAGCGCAACATTCAGCCTCAAACCCCTCGATGCGGCCAAGCTGCGTGCAGAATGTGAAGCCCTTGAACGGCATGCCCCCGGAACGTCGGAATTCACAAAGATCGTCCGCGAAGAAGTCGCCTACGCAGACCGCAAGGCACTGGGTGATGCGATGTGGGCCGTTGCCATGGCAGATGGTCGCCGCGATGAAGATGAAGAAGTGCAACTGCTCGACATCGAGACAGCCCTCGGCCTGAGCGATGCCGATATTGCAGAGGCGCGGAAAAATGCCCTTGGCGAATTGTAAAACCATCACAGCACCTTAGGTAGTATTCCATGTTTGCAGATTTCCTCAAAAGGCTGACTGATCCAGCCCCCGTCCAACTCCCTGACGGTGACGCCCGCCTTGCCCTAACGGCATTGCTAGTGCGCGTTGCGCGCTCGGACAATGATTATAGTGTCGCTGAACGCGCTCGCATCCAAAGCATCATAAGCGCGCGTTATCCTGTTGATAACGCTGGTCGCGATGCTTTGTTGGCAGATGCCGAAGTTCTCGAATCCGAGGCCCCTGATACAGTTCGGTTTACCCGCGCGATCAAGGATGCCGTGCCCTATGATGACCGCCTCGCTGTGGTCGAAGCCCTATGGCAGGTCGTTCTCGCCGATGGCACCCGCGCCAATGAAGAGGACGCATTGCTAAGACTGGTCGCCAATCTTCTGGGCGTTACCGACATGGACAGTGCCCAAGCCCGCCAACGCGCGGAAGGATAGAAACCTTCCCCTAGGTGAACCTGACGGGCAAGGCCATTGCACGTTGCATATTCACCGATTCTCGCGTCTTATCCGCTCTGCACTTGTAACAAATGGCCTTATTGTGACACCAGACACACCCGTTATCGAAATCCGCGACCTGCACAAAGCATACGGTGCTTTGGAAGTCATCAAGGGTGTGAGCATCGCAGCTCCCAGAGGTCATGTGGTCTCGCTCATCGGGTCGTCAGGGTCTGGCAAATCCACCCTCCTGCGCTGCTGCAACCTGCTCGAAGACAGCCAGCAAGGCGAGTTGCTCTTCAATGGAGAGCCGGTCACATGGCGCGGCAAGGACCACAGCCGCCGCCCCGCCGATGCAAGTCAAGTCCTGCGCATCCGCACCAATCTCAGCATGGTGTTTCAGCAGTTCAACCTTTGGGCGCATATGACCATCCTCGAAAATGTGATGGAAGCGCCCCTGACAGTGCTGCACCGCGACCGCGCAGAGGTTGAAAAATCCGCCCGTGCCTATCTCGAAAAAGTGGGCATCGGCGACAAATGCGATGTCTATCCCGCACAGCTTTCTGGTGGTCAGCAACAGCGCGCCGCCATTGCACGGGCGCTGTGTATGGAGCCCGAGGCGCTGCTGTTCGACGAGCCGACAAGCGCGCTCGACCCCGAACTGGAGCAAGAAGTTATCAAAGTCATCAAGGACCTCGCCGCTGAGGGCCGCACCATGATGATTGTGACACATGATATGAAACTGGCCGCCGATGTATCGGACACTGTCGTGTTCCTGCACAATGGCCTGATCGAAGAACAAGGGAGCCCCGAAACACTGTTCGGCGCACCCAAATCAGAGCGACTGCGCGGGTTCCTCTCTGCAACCCACGCCGCATAAAACCATAAACGGCAACACCTGGGAGACACCAAATGAAAAACCTTATCCTCGCGACTTCTGCACTGGCCCTGACGGCTGGCATGGCAGTGGCTGACGGCCACGGCAAAACAATCCGCCTCGGCACCGAAGGCGCCTACCCCCCCTACAACTTCCTCAACGATGCCGGCGAAGTTGACGGCTTCGAGCGCGAAGTGGGTGACGAGCTGTGCGCACGCGCCGAGCTGACCTGCGAATGGGTTACAAACGAGTGGGACAGCATCATCCCAAACCTCGTATCGGGCAACTACGACGTAATCATCGCGGGTATGTCCATCACGGACGAGCGTGACGAAGTTATCGATTTTTCCGACCCCTACACCCTGCCCGATCCATCCTCCTATCTGGCCATGGGCGAGATTGATCTGAAGACTGCTGTGATCGCGGCCCAAGCCGGGACAATTCAGGCGTCCCACATCGCTTCTATGGACGGTGCGACACTTGTTGAATTCGCAACTCCCGAAGAGACTGTTGCAGCTGTGAAAAATGGCGAAGCGGATGCTGTCCTCGCGGATCAGTCCTTCCTCGCACCAATCGCAGAAGCAGACTCTGATCTGCAATTGCTCCCGCAGAACGAATTGCTGGGTGGTGGTATCGGCCTTGGCATCCGCGAAAGCGACGGCGAGCTGCGCGAGAAGTTCAACGTAGCGATCCAGTCCATGAAAGCGGACGGCTCTCTCAACGCGCTGATCGCAAAATGGATGCCCGAAGCGGCACAATTCTGATCTGGACTAATGGAGGCGGGTTTGCTGGTGCAGGCCCGCCTTTACTTTTCGAACCGTCCCGGACGGTACGGCGCCAATAGCGCACCTGACCGGTTCGACACCCCCTCCAACATTTCCTGTGCAATCAGTTCCCCCGCCAACGCGCCAAGGGTGATGCCTGAATGCATGCACGCCACATGCAGCCCCTCGCCCACTGCACCAATCACAGGCAATTCATCCTGCGGCACAGGGCGGAAGGCCAGCGTCAGCTCCTGCCAGTCCAGCATTACATCAGGCAGCATGCTACGCAGCCGCATCAACACCTGATCGGCGGTATCTTCCAGACTGTCAGTAACTGTCTCCGAGCTATTGCCTTGATGATCCACCGATGCCGGCATCAAAAGCGTCCCATCCTGAAGCTGCCGCAACTCTCCGAACTGGGACACAAGGATATGGTTCAGCACGGGCGGCACTGGCCGCGTCCGCAGCACCAAGGCAGGCCTGCGTAGCATGGGCATTGGTGATCCCAGCTGCGCCATAAGGGCGGCACTGCCCGTGCCTGCCGCAATCAGCACATGATCGGCCAACGTGATACCAGCCTGCGTGCGGATGCCCGTGAAACGTCCACCCGTCTCGATGATCTCCTCGACTCTGAGGCCGCGCAAACGCTGCGCCCCTGCGGCGGTTGCAGCATCAAGCAATGCGTGGGTCGCGGCCATGCTGTCTACCGATGCTTCCCCCACAAAATGCAGCGCACGCGCGGGCGGCTCCGCGATATGCGGTTCAAGCGCTGCGAATGCCGCTTGGTCAATCTCGCGCACCGCATACCCCAAGGCGGACAGCCGCTCATATTGCGCGGTAAAGGCTACGCCTGTTTCTTCCCAACACAGCGTCCCTTGCCACGCAATAGGCAGCGCCACTGACGCCCCGAGCCGTTGCCACGCGGCCAGCCCCTCCTCGCGCAGACGGAAATGCGCCGCATCGTGGTGAAAACTCGCATTGATCCAGCCGAAGGAAGCTGCAGTCGCCGTCTCGCCGCCTGCATCCACAATTATAACCCGCGCCCCTGCCTTTTGCAGCGCATAGGCTGCTGACGCACCAATGATACCTGCACCAATGATAACAATCGATGGCCCTGTCGCGTGCATGTCATCCCCTAAATAAAAGCGTTTCTGCAAACCTGCCTTGGGCCTTATAGAACCGCAAGTGGTTGACAACCCTTCCCCGCTCCGAAAACTGGCGCAGTAGAAGAAAGTACCAAATGTTCCAGTTTTGCGCAGACCCTGAACAAATCGACGGCCTGAGATGGCTCAGCTGCTACCTGACCACAGGCAAGCACATG
Source organism: uncultured Sulfitobacter sp. (assembly GCA_963933905.1). Taxonomy (GTDB): domain Bacteria; phylum Pseudomonadota; class Alphaproteobacteria; order Rhodobacterales; family Rhodobacteraceae; genus Sulfitobacter. Next base: position 8,185 of record CAWVWS010000047.1, on the reverse strand, counting down.
AACCTCTATTGGTCCGTGCTCACGGTTCTGATCTTGCTTGCCATCACGGCACCTGCCGCGCTGCTGTTCGGCTTTGGTGGTGCATCTGCCGCGCGCTCGACCTTTGCCCCGCTGCGCTGGTTCGGCAAAACCTATATCGCGATTGTGCGTGGTATCCCCGACATTGCCTTCTTCCTATTTTTTGTCATAGCCTTGGATCAAGGCATTGAATACCTGCGCCACAAGGTGCTCTGCCCCGACTGGGACCAACCGATCCGACAGGGCAATGATTTCATCGTGTGCCAAGCGGCAAAGATGCCCTTGGGCAATTCTCCGCAATGGGTGCACGAGACTTACGGCTTTGCCATTGCTGTCGTCACTTTCGCCATAGTCTTTGGCGCATTTGCCGCCAACGTTTTGTTCGGTGCCATGCGGGCCGTGCCGCGTGCGCAGCTTGAGACTGCGGAAGCTTACGGCATGACCCAGCGCCAGATTTTCCGCCGCGTGCTGGTGCCGCAGATGTGGGTCTATGCCCTTCCCGGATTGGGCAATTTGTGGATGGTACTGGTCAAGGCGACGCCGCTGCTGTTCCTGCTCGGGGTTGAGGACATTGTTTATTGGGCGCGCGAGCTTGGCGGCTCAAAGACGCCCCGCTTCACCGACTACCCCCACGGCGACTGGCGAGTGTGGTATTTCCTTGCGTTGCTGGTGTTCTACCTCGCGCTCACCGCTGTTTCAGAGCGTTTCATCGCACGCGCCATGCGCAAGCTGACCTATGGCCAAGCCACAAGTGGCGGCGAAGCGCAGAGGAAACTGGGATGATGCTGATGCCTTGTAAATTTGCACGTTGGGCCGAACGGGCATCCTGCGGATACCCTGCCTCAGCCGCGTTGCTCCTGTTGGAGCAACGGGCATGAGTTGTATCCAGACCATTCAGGACTACGGCCTGCGCGCGATTGGTATCGGGGAGCGTTTGTTGCCGCGTGAGGATTTCACCCTGTGCGAACAGTTCACGCTGATCGGATCAGGCATGATCTGGAACGTCTATTTCGGCCTGACGGCGCTGGTCATGGGGTTCTTCTTTGCAACGGCCCTCGCCATTGGCAAGGCCAGCCCGCGCAAATGGCTGCGCGCGCCGTCGGAGTGGTTCACCTTCATCTTCCGTGGCTCGCCGCTCTTTATCCAGTTCTTCTTTGCCTACTTCGTCTTTCTCAGCATGAAGTCGCAATTCCCTATATTCGACGCACTCACTTCTGCTTGGGCAGGTGCCGTGATCGTCTTGTTCTGCAACACCTCTGCCTACTCCGCCGAGATATTCTATGGCGCACTGCAATCCATCCCCAAGGGCGATATCGAGGCGGCGGATGCCTATGGCCTATCGGGGACATCACGGTTCAAACGCGTCATCTGGCCCACCATGATGCGCCTTGCATGGCCCGCCTATACGAACGAGGCGATCTTTCTCTTCCACGCCACAACGCTGGTCTACATCTCAAGCTTTCCCGCGTGGCAGCAGCGCGGCGATGCCCTTTATTACGCCAGCTATTTCGCGGACAAGACGTTCAACCCCTTCATCCCCTATCCGATCCTTGCGGGATATTTCGTGCTGCTGACACTGATCATCATCTCGATCTTCGGGATTATAAACCGCCGCCTGAACCGCCACCTCCCCGGCGAGCAACGGCAAAAATTACGCTTGCGCCCTAATCTGATACGATAGTATCAATAATTTGATCAAATCCCGTGGCGCTGGCCACAGGCCGTGGGACATCCCACCAACCGCCAGCCCACCTCAATGGTGACCTATGCACAACTGGCTTCGTAAAAATCCCTCGGTCCGCACAATCCGTGTGGCCGCTGCCGACCTCAATGGCGTGCCACGCGGCAAACGCATCCCCACACGCTTTGCCGAGAAGATCACCCATGAGGGCACCCGCTTTCCTTTCTCGGTGCTGAATCTCGACATCTGGGGCGAGGACATTGAAAACAGCCCGCTGGTGTTTGACAGCGGCGACCGTGACGGTGTGCTCAAACCGACCGAGCGGGGGTTCATGCCCATGCCATGGCTGGAAGCCCCCACTGCTCTGCTGCCCATCTGGATGTTTCACGAGGATGGCCGTCCCTATGAGGGCGATCCGCGTCATGCCCTGCGCGCTGTGCTGGACCGTTTCAAAGTGCGCGGCCTGACGCCAGTTTGCGCCGTTGAGCTTGAGTTTTTCCTGATCGACGACAGCGGCCGCAAGCTGCAAATCCCCGTCTCCGAGCGGTCTGGTAAGCGGCGCAAGGGGGCCGAGACGCTCAGCATCCGTGCGCTCGACCAGTTCGACCAGTTCTTTACCGATCTTTATGACGCCTGCGAGGAAATGGACATTCCCGCCGATACTGCCATCTCCGAGGCAGGCTTGGGCCAGTTCGAGATCAACATGATGCATTGCGATGACGCCCTGCGCGCCGCTGATGATGCGTGGCTGTTCAAGATGCTGGTGCGCGGTCTGGCGCGGCGTCACGGCTTTGCAGCCAGCTTTATGGCGAAGCCCTATGAGGATTACGCTGGCTCTGGCCTTCACACCCATTTCTCGGTCATCGACGATGAGGGTAACAATGTCTTCGACGATGGCGGCCCTGATGGCACAGATATGATGCGCCACGCTGTTGCAGGCTGTATGGAAGCGATGGCAGGTTCCGCGCTCATCTTTGCCCCCCACGCCAACAGCTTTGACCGCATGGTGCCAGGGGCACATGCGCCCACTGGCATCAGCTGGGCCTATGAGAACCGCACCTCGTCAATCCGCATCCCCTCAGGCTCACACAAGGCGCGGCGGATCGAGCACCGCGTTTCGGGAGGCGATGTGAATCCCTACCTGATGCTGGCCGCTGTGCTGGGTGCTGCGATCAACGGGATCGAGGATGGCAAGGACCCGGTCGCACCGATTACGGGCAACGCCTATGCCGCCGATCTGCCGCAAATCCCCAACACATGGGGTCATGCGATTGATGCCTTCGAGAAGGACGCAGCCGTGGCGCGTATCTTTACGCCCGAGCTGGTCCAGAATCTTGTCCTGACCAAGCGTCAGGAGCTGGAAGAGATGAAAGAACTCAGCCGCGCGGAGCAGGTCGAGATATATCTGGATACGGTGTAACTTATGAAAATTGGCATCCTGCGCGTGGGCCACTCCCCCGAAGAACTGACCGAGAGCCTTGGCAACTACGACGAGATGTTCGAGAAATTACTGGATGGAAATGATTTCGAATTCGAGACATTCTCAGTAGTAGATGGTGTGTTTCCCAGCGGTGCCGAGGCCGCTGACGGGTGGCTCATCACAGGGTCCAAACATGGAGCCTATGAAGATCAACCATGGATTCCACCGCTTGAAAACCTGATCCGCGATGTGCATGCCACAGGCAAACCAATGATTGGCGTGTGTTTTGGCCACCAGATCATTGCGCAGGCTTTAGGCGGGAAAGTTGAGAAATTCGGCGGCGGCTGGTCGGTCGGGCGCACGGAATACACGCTCGACGGCGCGCCTGTGGCCCTTAATGCGTGGCATCAGGATCAGGTGGTTGAACTGCCTCACGATGCGCGGGTGGTAGGCTCTTCCGACTTTTGCGCAAATGCAATGCTTGCCTATGGTGACAGCATCTGGACTGTACAGGCCCATCCGGAATTTCCCGCCGAATTCATTGATGGACTTATCAAGACCCGCGGCAAGGGCGTGGTTCCCGAAAACCAGCTTGAGGCTGCCACAGCTGTCTTGCCCGAGCCCACGGATAGCCAGCGTATCGCCGCCCATATGGCGCAATTTTTCAAGAGCAAAGCGAGGACCTGATGCAGGACTGGAAAGATAAACTACCCCCTGCCGCGGCCGAATATCTCGAAGGCAGGCGGCTGGACGAAGTTGAATGTATCATTCCCGACCTGCCCGGCATCGCGCGGGGCAAGGCCGTGCCCGCCTCCAAGTTTGCACGGCAAGACAGCTTTCACCTGCCCGACAGCATCTTTTACCAGACCATCACAGGCAATTGGGGTGAGGCTGCGGGCGACGAAGGATTTATCGAGCGTGACATGATCCTGCGCCCCGACATGTCAACGGCAACTGCTGCACCCTGGACCGCAGACTGGACGCTTCAGGTGATCCATGACGCCTATGACCGCGACGGCAATGTTGTCGAATACAGCCCGCGCAATGTGCTCAAACGCGTGGTGGAGCTTTACCGTGCGGAGGGGTGGGAGCCTGTGGTCGCCCCCGAAATGGAGTTCTTCCTCACGGCGCGCAACCTTGATCCTGCTCAGGAAATCAAGCCTATGATGGGCCGCTCGGGACGTCCTGCGGCGGCGCGGCAGGCCTATTCCATGACAGCTGTGGACGAGTTTGGTCCCGTCATCGACGACATCTATGACTTTGCCGAGGCGCAGGGGTTCGAAATTGACGGCATCACCCAAGAGGGCGGTGCGGGTCAGTTGGAGATCAACCTGCTGCACGGCGATCCTGTCAAACTCGCCGATGAAGTCTTCTATTTCAAACGTCTGATCCGCGAAGCGGCGATGCGCCATGATTGCTATGCCACCTTTATGGCGAAACCCATCGCGGACGAGCCGGGATCGGCCATGCATATCCACCACTCGGTGCTGGATGGAAAAACCGGCGCAAACATCTTTTCCGACAAGGACGGAGGCGAGACAGAACCGTTCATGCATTTCATCGCGGGGCTGCAAAACCACATGCCTGCCGCCCTCGCTGTGATTGCGCCATACGTGAACAGCTACCGCCGTTACGTGAAGGACCATGCCGCCCCCATCAACCTAGAATGGGGCCGCGACAACCGTACAACAGGCATCCGCGTCCCCCTGTCGAGCGCTGCGGCACGGCGCGTCGAGAACCGTTTGGCAGGGATGGATTGCAACCCTTATCTGGGCATCGCGGCATCGCTTGCCTGTGGATACCTCGGGTTGAAAGAAGGTAAAATGCCCCTGCCCGAGTTTACCGGCGATGCCTATGAAGGCGATGGCGACATACCCCGCACCATGGGCGAGGCCTTGCGTGTATTTGGTGAATCGACTGCACTGCATGAAGTCTTGGGTCCCGATTTTGTGCGCGTCTACAGCATCGTGAAAGAGGCGGAATACGAAGAGTTTCTCCAAGTCATCTCCCCTTGGGAGCGTGAACACCTGCTGCTCAACGTCTAATGAACCTGCTGTATGCAAATGACCGTCGCGGGGAGTATCCCCCCAGTTGGTATGCCGCCACAGCCACGCCGCTGGAGCCTTTTGCCCTGCTGAAAGGCGCGCAAAAGGCGGATGTTTGCGTGATTGGCGCAGGCTACACAGGCCTGTCAGCGGCGCTGCATCTGGCGCAAGCGGGCCGTGATGTGGTGCTCCTGGACGCCCAGCGCGTAGGGTTTGGCGCGTCGGGGCGCAATGGCGGGCAACTCGGCTCAGGCCAGCGGATGGAGCAGGATGCGCTTGAAGCGCTGATGGGGGAACCTGAGGCGGCAAAGCTGTGGGATTTGGGAGAGGACGCCAAGGATCTGGTTAAATCCCTGATTGCCGAGCACAAGATTGACTGTCACCTTAAACCCGGTGTGGCATGGACAGGCTCAACAGACGGCGAAGTGCGCCACCTGCATGAATACGCCAATCTGCTGGCGACGAAATACGACTATGATCAGCTCGAGACGCTGGATCATGCAGCGCTGCAATCGGTCTGCCCCTCCCCCGACTATCGCGGTGGTATTCTGGACATAGGGGCGGCGCATCTGCATCCGCTGAACTATGCCCTTGGCCTTGCGCGTGCCGCTGCTGCGGCTGGTGTGCGCATCCATGAACGCTCTGCCGTGCATCATATCGATGAGGGTGCGCCCGCCACTGTGCGCACGGACGCAGGGCATGTGGTCGCCGATCACGTGATCCTTGCCTGCAACGGCTATCTGGGCGGGTTGAACCGCAAGGTCGCCGCGCGGGTTATGCCCATCAATAATTTCATCGCCGCGACCGAGCCGCTGGGCGATCGGATCAACGACGTCCTGCCCCGTGATGTGGCCGTGGCCGACAGCCGCTTTGTCGTGAACTATTTCCGCCTCAGCCATGATGGGCGGCTGCTCTTTGGCGGCGGGGAAAGCTATGGCTACCGCTTTCCGTCCGATATCGCTGCCAAGGTGCGCAAACCGATGTCAGTGGTGTTTCCGCAGTTGAGCGATGTGAAAATTGATTACGCATGGGGCGGCACTTTGGGTATCACAATGAAGCGTCTGCCGTATCTCACGCGCATCGGGGCGAATATGCTGTCTGCGTCAGGCTATTCGGGTCACGGCGTTGGTACCGCCACCCATGCAGGTCAACTCATGGCGCGCGCAATCCAAGGGGATGGGGACGGTTTTGATACAATGGCAGCGATGCCTACGATGCCCTTTCCGGGTGGCCCCGCCATGCGTTCCCCGCTGCTGGTGCTCGCAATGAGTTGGTATGCGATGCGCGACCGCTTGCGGGTTTAGGACTTTCGACAAAAAAAGGGCGGACCACGGCCCGCCCCTCTCTTATCAGTCCATCAAAGGCTTACTTCAGCTTCGAGAGCTTCTCTTGTAATTCGGCCAGCTGCTGTTTGATTGCGGCCAGATCTTCGGAGCTTTCTGCTGAGGGCTTTTCAGACTCGGGTGCTGCTTGTGATCTGCTCCACCCGCCTGTCATGGTTTTCATAAACGCTTCTTGCTGCGCTTGCATCGCGTCAAATCCGGGCATTTTGGCCAATGGGTTCATAGAGGTCATGTTCTCGACCACTTTGGCCTGACCATCGCGCAGCATGTTAAAGGACTGCTCGAGGAACTCTGGCACAACGCTGACTTTGCCTGTCATATAGCTGCGCACCAGATCGTTGAGCACATCCACAGGCAGCACGCTCTCGCCGCGGCTTTCATGCTCGGCGATGATTTGAAGCAGGTATTGGCGGGTCAGATCATCACCCGACTTGAGGTCGATAATCTGGACTTCGCGGCCATCACGGATAAAGCCCGCAATATCTTCAAGCGTCACATAGTCGCTTGTCTCTGTATTATAGAGGCGCCTGCTGGCGTATCTCTTGATTAGAAGGGGTTTGCCCGTCTCGCTCACGTAAGTTCCTCCCCGAGGTTTGCTGCAGTGCAGCCTATCGCCCACGCGCACAAAAAGAAAGGGCGAGCTGTCACCAGCTCACCCTTCCCAAAACGGCGCCTATCTAACGAGAGGCCCTTGTCTGGAAACCAGACTTATTTTGTTGTCGCTTTTTTCGCTGCGGCTTGAACGTCGCCAGCTGCTTTTGTCATGGTGGCTTGGGCTTCTTCGGACATGTCCTTGCCTGCTGCCATCATCAGTTCAACTGTTTCCATCTGAACTTTTTTCGCAACTTCTGCGAAAGCTGCCATGTGCTCGGCTGCTGCTTCGGAGTATGCGGAAGCGAAGTCGGTCATTGCTTTTGTGTAGTCTGCTGGCTCGGACTTGGCTTTTGCCATGTCGGACAGTTTTGCGACTGTGTCTTTTGTCCACTTGGAGGAAATCTCGGTGGACTTCTCAACCGCTGTCAGCGCTACGCCGGACAGTTTTTCGTTCAGTGCTGCGGATGTCTTGAAGGATGCTTCCATGGAAGTTGTGTCCACTGGGAATGCGCCCATCATGTCTTTGAGCATTGCGGTCATGTCTGGTGTTGATGTCTTTGTCATTTGGGTAGTCCTTGCTTGCAACAACGCAACGTCGTGTCGCGTCGCGTTTCATTTCAGGTCGCATCCCGCTGGCTTACCCAGTGTTCTGCGTCTGCAAACAACATAGATGCTGCAGCGCGGCAATACAAGTATTTTCTGCACCGCAGCATCGCCCTTGGGTTGTGCCAAATCCTTCTTGAAAATCAGCCTCTTGCCTTAACAGCAACATAAGTACCCGGCGCGTCGCACAAAATTGTTCGCCCGTCAGCCCCTGGAATACGGGCGGGAATCATCTTGCCCGAGCGCTTTGTCAGCCACTTCTCCCAACGCGGCCACCATGAGCCTTCGGTAAAATCGGCCCCTGCCAGCCAGTCCTCATGACCCAATGTCAGATCCCCGTTGATGTAATGGCCATACTTGCCCTTGCTGGGCGGATTGACGATACCTGCGATATGGCCCGACTGGGTCATGATAAAGGTTTTATCTTTGCTGCCCATCTTCTGGACCCCGCGATAGCTGTCTTTCCACGGGGCGATGTGAT
>CAWVWS010000046.1:0-19323 GCA_963933905.1 uncultured Sulfitobacter sp. | reverse complement strand
CGTACTTCTGCAGATAATGGTACGGGGGACTCCTCCTCATCATCAGCTTGCCGCGTGGCAGACCCGACAAAGTCTTCTTCATCATCTTCATTCAGTTGCGGGTCCACAAATGCAACGGCACCAACCGCCATAAGTCCCATCAGTCCTGCCAGCCATAACATAGTGAATAATCCAATGAAGTCGGAGCACTTGCCCAAAGTATATATGTGCAGATTTGCAATGAGTCGTCAAAACTCTATCGCCAAAAAGGTTAACGGCTGGTGATGCGTGGCGCAGTTTTTCTCAGGCGGTCCAAAGCACGGGTTTGGCGCTGTAGGGGAGGTAGAGCGGGTGGCGGGGGTGGCCTGCTTTTGTCAGGCCGAGGTGGTGCAGGGCATGGCCAGCGGCGTGAAGTTTGGCGGCTATGGCTGGCCCTTGGGCGCGGTGTTCGCCGTGTACGCCCCATGCCGCGATGATCGTGTCGGCCCATGTTGCGGCCTCAATCAGAGCGTTGATATTGTCGGGTCCTTCGGGATCATCCGCCGCTTTCATATCGCGCGGATCGGTGGCGCGCAGCGCGAAGATATTGACCGCGCGAAAGCCGCCAAAGCCCAAACTGCGGGCGCGTTGTTCACAGCGGTGGATAGTGGGGTCGTTCTGGACCTCGGTCGCAGTGGAGGGGTTTAGCATGACAAACACAACGCGCTGCGCGGTCGGGTCCCAGACACGGGTGAGGCTATAGCGGTATTGTTCGCAGTCGGAGTAGACGGCAGTCGAGGGGGCGTCACCTTTGATGTGGCTGCGGGTGATCATGGGGTGTTATTTGCCGTTGATCTCGGAGGCGTTGAAGACGCGGGAGGGGTGCAATTCTCCTGCCTTGTAGATGCCTACGGCCACTGCGCCGCCCTCGTGGATGGCCCAGCATTCATCTCCGTATTCGACGTCCTTGGCAAAGACCATGCCGGGGTTACCGTTGTGCAGTTTCATTGCACCCTCGGAACTGGCGGTGACTTGGGGCAGGTCTTGGAGGCCCAACTCGAGGGGGCCGAGGAAGGCGTCGAGTTCGGTTGTTTTAGCCATCTCTTCGACTTGGGCCAGTGTGATGGCGTTGGCGACCTCGAAAGGACCCGACCATGTGCGGCGCAACTCGCGCACGTGACCTTTGCAGCCTAGAACTTCGCCCAGATCGCGGGCGATGGAGCGGACATAGCCGCCTTTGCCGCAGACCATCTCAAGGGTGACGTGATCGGCATCGGGGCGGTCGAGCATAATGAGGCTGTCGACGTAGAGCGGTCGGGCGGCAATCTCCATTTCTTCGCCGTCGCGGGCGCGCTTGTAGGCACGCTCCCCGTCGATTTTTACGGCGGAGAATTGCGGCGGCACTTGTTCAATGTCACCGACGAAGGCGTGCAGCGCCTCTTTGATCGCGGCATCGTCGGGGCGCAGATCGGACGTGGCGATGATCTCGCCCTCCAGATCGTCGGTGTTGGTGGCGGCACCCAAGCGAATGGTAAAGACGTAGGCCTTTAGGGCGTCAGTGATGAAGGGAACAGTTTTGGTGGCCTCGCCCAATGCTATGGCCAACACGCCTGTTGCGTCGGGGTCAAGGGTGCCTGCATGGCCCGCTTTTTTCGCGTCAAATGCCCAGCGCACTTTGTTCACTACGGCGGTCGAGGTCGGGCCTGCGGGTTTGTCGATGACGACCCAGCCAGAAATATCGCGCCCTTTGCGTTTGCGTGCCATGTGCTGTCCTTGAGTGTCTGGGGATTGTATGTGCTGAGCGCCGTTTTGCAGATTGTGCGGCGGCGTGCAACGGGCCTGTGCGATTTTCGGGTACTCGGCGCGCTTACTCGGCGTAGGGATCTTCGAGCGGTGGTGGCGGAAGGCGCTGCCCCTCCACCACGCCGATGATGGGGCCAAGCGCGCCAAAGCCGATGTCGTTGCGGCCCAACTCAGGCGCGCGCAGGCGCGATACGTTACCATCGAAATAGAGCGCTTGGTTCAGGCCCAGATGGTCGCGGAACATGCTGCCGAAGGCGTGGAAGGTGACGGGGCTGTTGGAGATGACGAAGCTGGCGATGGTGCCATCGTCACTGGTGCCGACGCCGTTGCGGATAAAGCGGGAGGTGGAATCGCGCAGGAAACGGGGGTGCAGCTCCCCGTCGATCACCAGCATTGGACCGGATTGTGTGGCGCTGATGCACTCTGGCGCTTCCTCGACATAGCGGAGTGTCTCGATCACATCGGCGCGGCGATCGCGCAGACAGAGTACACCGTTTGGCAACAGGCCAAAGTTGCCCGGCCCTGCGTTGGTGATGACTTTCTGTGCTGTCTCGCCGTCCTCGATATAGAGGCCTACGGGTGCGCGGTCATCGTGGTACATGCCAGCGTTTGCGGCAAAGCCAAGGGCGAACCCTTGGTCCTCAAGGGCCGCATTCAAAGTGCTGAAGTAGCCGTAGGGGCGTGTGCCGCTGTCGTCATAGAGGAACAGGCGCAACACTTCTTTGGTGACGTCCACATCGCAGATGGCGTATTCGACGCCTTTGAATGTTTCCTCACGGCAGGTTGCGGCCAGCGCGGGATGCGCCAGCATCCAGAGCGCAGCAATGACTGCTGCGCGCCACATTATGCGTTGTCATCCGTGTCGTCATCATCGGGCGCATCCGCATCGCGGCGCACGCGGTCTTGGGACAACATGCGGCGGGTTTCGTCCATCTGATCGAAGGTGCGGTCCAGCTGGAAGCGCAATTCGGGCGAGAACTTGAGCGTGAGGCGTTTGGCCACCAGCTTGCGCAGCTCGTATTTGTTGCGGTTGAGTAGCTCGATGACTTCGTCCTGACCAATGCCGCCCAAAGGCAGCACATAGGCAGTCGCGACTTTTAGGTCATTGGAGGTGCGCACTTCGCCCACGGTGATGGACAAGCGGTTAAGATCGGGATCATGCACATCCCCACGCGCCAGCACATCACTAAGTGAGCGGCGGATGGTTTCGGCCACGCGCAGCTGTCGCTGGTTGGGGCCGGTGCTTACTTTGGGTTTGTTATATGCCATGAGCATCATCTAAGCCCTCTGAACTTCTTTGCCAAGCGGATGCGCGCGCGCTACACCGCTGAACAGCAGATAAAGGAGCACGCCATGACGCAGACAACAGGTATCACGATCACAGGGGTCTCTGGCCGTATGGGTCAAATGCTCGTGCAGCAGGTGGCGTTGAATGCGCATATGCATCTGGCGGGCGCTGTGGAGCGGTCGGGCCATGACTGGATCGGGCAGGATATTGGTGTGGCCATGGGCGGTGTGGCTGTTGGTGTGGTTGTGACCGATGATGCGGCTGTGGCGATGCAGGCCGCGCAGGCGGTGATTGATTTTACAGCGCCTGTTGCGACGATCGGGTTTGCCAAAGCTGCGGCGGAGGCAGGGATTGTCCATGTGATTGGCACAACGGGCATGACGGCAGACGAGATTGCGCAGCTTGCCTCGCCAGCGGAGCGGGCAGTGATTGTACGGGCGGGGAACATGAGCCTTGGGGTGAATTTGCTAACGCTGTTGACGAAGAAAGTGGCTGCGGCGCTGGACGAGGATTTCGATATCGAGATTATCGAGTCCCACCACAATCAGAAAGTCGATGCGCCCTCTGGCACGGCGCTGATGCTGGGGGAGGCCGCTGCCGAAGGGCGTGGTGTGGCGCTGGCGGATGTGAGTGATTCGGGACGGGACGGGATTACGGGCGCACGCAAACGCGGTGATATCGGGTTTTCTGCCATTCGCGGCGGCGATATTGTCGGTGAGCATGATGTGATGTTCGCAGGCGCAGGCGAGCGGATTATCCTGCGGCATATCGCGTCTGACCGTGCCCTGTTTGCGCGGGGTGCGCTCAAGGCGGCACTGTGGGGGCAGGGGCGAAGCCCGGGTGAATACGACATGCTGGATGTGTTGGGATTGAATGAATAGGGCCTCGGGGCGCAATTTTATTTCAGGTTAAGTGAAACCAAAGCAGTAATTGATACGTATATCTCATAATGGACCTCGAAGGAGAGACCCAAGTGAGACATATGTTACCAGTGATTGCTGCATTTGCATTTGCTGTTGCCACACCTGCCGCAGCGGAGTTTACGAAAGTGAGCAGCGCGGAGGAATTCAAGAATATCGTTTCGGGTAAGACGCTTACGCGCCCATTAGTGAAGGTCAAGGTCAGCCCGAACGGCTCAATCTCTGGTCGGGGTGCGACTTGGGATTTGAGCGGTAAGTGGACGTGGAAGAACGGTTATTTCTGTCGCAGCCTTGAGTGGGGCGGCGATGATCTGGGCTATAACTGTCAAGAAGTGAAAGCCTCGGGCCAGAAAATCCGATTTACTTCGGATCAGGGCAGTGGCGATAGTGCGGATTTCTCGTTGCGGTGAGTGGCCGCAAAATTTGTCAAATTTTGGGCCCAGAGTTTTTGCAAAACTCTGGGTTCTTTGCATCAGGCGGCATCAGAAATCGACAGCGATGCCCTTTTTCTCCCAATCGCCATAGCGCACGGGCTCTGGACCTTCGCGGCCTCCCAGTTCTGGGGGCAGCTCTAGCGCTTTTTCAGCCGCACGACGCTCTGCTGCTTCAGCCAATGCGCGCTGGGCGGCTGGTGGCAGGTCGGGGGCTGGCTCAGGGACTGGCGGGATCGGGGCGTCCGGAGTAGGAGGCTCTTTGGGTGTGGGGTCTTTTGCCATGGGGCGTTCCTTTCTCAACTCCTCCTTGATATATGGCACCCCTTGCTCCAGACAACCGCCATACCGCACCTAAGAAAGCCCACATCATGTCAGACACCGGCGTATCGGCCCGTAAATCCGCTGTATTCCTGCTCGACCAGATATTGGGCGAGGGTAAATTGATGTCCGAGTTGTTGGGCGCCGGGGTGTTGGACCGTCTTGCGCCCGAGGATCGCGCGCGGGCGCAGCGTTTGGCGCAGGACACGTTGCGCGGGATGGAACGTGCGGACCGTATTTTGCAAAAGCACCTGAACAAGTATCCGCCGCTGACTGTACGCAATGCGCTGCGTGTGGGTACGCTTGAGCTGTGTACGGGTGGCGCGGCACATGGTGTTGTGAATGCGATGGTGTCGGTTGTCGCAGCGGACAAGCATTTGAGCCACCTCAAGGGGCTGACCAACGCTGTGCTGCGCAAAGTCGCTGCCGAGGGTGAGGAAGCATGGACCGAGCGCCGTGCGCCACGGATGCCGAAATGGCTGCGCGGGCCGCTGGTTGAGGCGTGGGGCTCTGACGCGATTGCCGCAATTGAGGCGGCGCATTTCAAGGGTGCGCCACTAGATTTGACGGCAAAGGGCGATGCGGCTGCCGTGGCCGAGCGGTTGAACGGGACATTGTTGCCGACAGGGTCGGTGCGTTTGCATGAGGGTGGGCAAGTCTCGGCTATGGAAGGATTCGCGGTGGGCGATTGGTGGGTGCAGGATGCTGCGGCTGCCTTGCCTGCGTTGATTTTGAACGCGCAGGCGGGTGAAGTTGTGCTGGACCTCTGCGCGGCACCGGGTGGCAAGACGATGCAGCTTGCCACGACCGGCGCGGAAGTGCGCGCGGTGGACGACAACCATTCGCGCATGCAGCGGGTGAAAGAGAACCTTGCGCGGACGGGCCTGACGGCGCGGACTTTTATCAAGGATGCACGTCAGTTTCAGGGGCAGTTTGATGCGATTTTGCTGGACGCACCGTGTTCGGCTACTGGCACGATCCGCCGCCACCCTGATTTGCCACATGCCAAGGACGGATCGGACTTTGGTGCGTTGATCGAATTGCAAGAAGAGCTGCTGGATCACGCTTGGAGCTTGCTCAAACCCGGTGGGCGGATGGTGTTTTGCACCTGTAGCCTGCTGCCCGACGAGGGTGAGGTCCAGATTGATGAGGCGCTGGAGCGGCATGGCGATATGACTGTGGACCGTGATGCGTTGAACATTGCAGGCATTGAACCTGAGTGGATTTCATCCGAGGGCGGTCTGCGCCTGCGTCCTGATTTCTGGGAAGAGCGTGGCGGGATGGACGGATTTTATATCGTTTGTCTACGCAAGTCGGATTAGAGCAAGGCAGAAGCAGGTGGATTTGGCACAGCCAGATAGTCGGCTGTGTCGATTTTTACGATTCCGTGTAAATCCAGCGCTTGAGCATCTGCTTCCAAGAGGTTGGATATTGCTTCGCTTACCGCGTCAAACACAGTGCTTGGGTCAAGGTGCAGCGCTGTGATGTAGGGCAGGCCGGGTGTCGGAACTGTGAACTCCAGTACGCGCAACTGTGTTGCAATCGGCTCATACCGCTGGATCAGCCGCCATGTTTGCGCGTCGATGCTTGCGATATCAGCCTGTCCTTGCGCGACCATTATGGCCGATGCCAGATGTCCGCCACTCTCGACACGGTTGTCAAACCATACGCCCGAAGGCTGCAAGTGGTTATAGAGCGCGGCAAAGCCTGATTGGGAGTGCGGCGCGTTATAGGCCATTCGGGCGCCGGTGAATTGAGACAGCGAAGTGCGCGCGTCATCCGCCCGCACGACGATGGCCGATCGGTAATAGCCTGCGGGGCAGCCCTCCAGCCCGTAATCGGGGGTGCCGAAAATCTGCACACGACCGTGCAGACGGGTGCGATAGGGCATACCGCAGGTTTGGCTGAGGACCAGCGCGAGGTCTTCCCAAACGGGAAAACCACCTGCGTTTTGGGCCAGTTCAGCAGGAGCCTCGATCCCGCGCTGGGCGAGGGACATGCGGATCACAGTCCAGAAATTGGCATGTTCTGTTTCCAGCTCGGGTCGGGCGTACATCATCAAATTTGCAATCATTGCATGTAAGTGCCCTGCGCCCGTACGCGGGACAAGGGGTCCTCTTGCGGGCGGTCCACCGCCGATATCAAGGCATACGCGAAAATGCGCCTGAAATGCGGTGACACCTAGGTGCGCGCGGGTTAGACTAAGGAAAACGCCAGCAGAGCGTATAGGCAGAGCATATGACCCGATTTCCACAGTTGAGCGCGCATCGCACGCGCTTTTTAAACCAGTTGCACGCGCGCATGGCGGTGCGGGCGCGTGGACAGGTGCGCGGTTTTGTCTCCTCGCCCGAGCCACGGACAATCGGCTCGTTCGCGCGGGGGCGGCAGTTGGCGGCGGGGAATTTCCTGTTTGCGGGGAGTTTGATTACAGCGCCTGACAGCACGCCATGGGAAGTCGAGGCGCCTGACGCGGCATTCTCGGAGAGCTTGCACGGGTGTGCATGGCTTGATGATTTGGCGGCAGTGGGCGATGGCGCCTCGCGACGGGTGGCACAGAAATGGCTGTGGCAGTGGATTGATCTTTATGGTCGTGGTCAGGGGATTGGATGGTCGCCTGACCTGACGGGGCGGCGCCTGATCCGCTGGATCAACCATGCGCTGTTTGTCCTGCATGGCGGGGGCGAGAATGCGCCCGACAGCGAGGCGTTCTACCGCTCACTCGGGCAGCAGACGCGGTTTTTGTCGAAACGCTGGCATGCGGCGGCACCGGGGTTGGCGCGGTTTGAAGCGCTGACAGGGCTGATCTATGCGGGTCTGTCGATTGAAGGCTTGGAGGAGTTGGCCGATCCCGCGATCAAGGCGCTGGCGTGCGAATGTGAGAGCCAGATTGATGCGCAGGGGGGATTGCCCACGCGCAACCCCGAAGAATTACTTGATGTATTTACGCTACTCACGTGGGCCGCTGCGGCGCTGTCAGATGCAGGGCGCGGCACGCCGCAGCCGCATCTGGCTGCGATAGAGCGGATTGCGCCCACATTGCGTACGCTGCGCCATTCCGATGGTGGGCTGGCGCGGTTCCATGGGGGCGGTCGCGGATTGGAAGGGTGGCTGGATCATGCACTGGCCTCATCCGGTGTGCGCAAGATGCAGCCCGAGGGCTTGTCCATGGGATATGCCCGTTTGTCGGCGGGGCGCACGAGTGTGATCATTGATGCAAGCCCGCCACCGAGCGGTGCGGCCTCGGCCAATGCCCATGCCTCGACGCTTGCCTTCGAGCTGACCTCGGGGCGGCGGCCCTTGATTGTGAACTGCGGCTCTGGTGCATCCTTCGGGCTGGATTGGCGGCGGGCGGGGCGCGCAACACCGTCGCATTCGACGCTCAGCCTTGGCGGTTATTCCAGCGGGCGGCTGGACCCGCCTGACAGGCGGACAGGGATTGAGGCGTTGATCGACGGACCCACCCATTTGCCTGTCGAGATTACCCCCGTGAGCGACGGGATGAAATTTCAGGGCGGGCATGACGGCTATGTGCTGACCCATGGATTGACCCATGCGCGCACGCTGGAGTTGATGCACGACGGACGGGCGGTCGCGGGTGAAGATATGCTGCTCGCGATGGAAGATGTGGAAAAGCGGCGGTTTGACCGAGCCTTGGATAAAACGCAGCTTAAGGGGCTGCGGTTTGAGATCCGCTTTCACCTGCACCCCGAAGTGGATGCCACCATTGATCTGGGCGGAGCGGCGGTGTCGATGGCGCTAAAGTCTGGTGAAATATGGGTTTTTCGTCATGACGGGACGTCCGAGCTTACGTTGGAAGCAGGGGCATATCTTGAGACAACGCGCCTGAAACCGCGTTCATCCCAGCAGATTGTGCTCACGGGCCGTGCGATAAATCCCGCCACTCGGGTCCGCTGGTCCTTGTCCAAAGCGCAGGAAACTGCGATTGGCGTGCGTGATTTGGAACGGGATGACCCGTACCTTGATGACGACTGACCAAAGGAGCCCCTGCCATGGCTGATCTCTACCCCGTTAAACGCGCCCTGCTTTCTGTTTCTGACAAAACCGGACTGGCTGATTTTGGCCAAGCCTTGGTGAAGGCAGGTGTTGAGTTGCTCTCAACCGGCGGGACGGCAAAAGCGTTGCGCGAGGCGGGGCTGGATGTGAAAGACGTGGCCGAGGTCACAGGCTTCCCCGAGATGATGGATGGGCGGGTCAAGACCCTGCACCCTGTTGTACATGGCGGCCTTCTTGCCCTGCGCGATGACGCGGGGCACGTGGCGTCGATGGAGGAGCACGGGATCGGCGGGATCGATCTGGTGGTGGTGAACCTCTATCCGTTTGAAGAAACTGTCGCCAAGGGCGCGGAGTACGCGGAAGTCATCGAGAACATCGATATTGGTGGCCCTGCGATGATCCGCTCTGCCGCCAAGAACCACGGCTTTGTCAGTGTGATCGTCGATGTTGAGGATTACACGCCTTATATTGACGAGCTTGAGGCGAATGATGGTCAGACGACCTATGCGATGCGTCAGCGTTTGGCCCAGACGGCCTATGCGCGCACGGCAGCGTATGACACTGCTGTTAGCACTTGGATGGCTGATGCTGTAGGCGGTACACCGCGCCGCCGCACCTTTGGCGGGACATTGACGCAGACGCTGCGCTATGGCGAGAACCCGCACCAGTCTGCGGCGTTTTACTCGGATGGTTCCAGCCGCGCAGGTGTGGCCACGGCCCAGCAACATCAGGGCAAAGAGCTGTCTTATAACAACATCAACGACACGGATGCCGCGTTTGAACTGGTGTCGGAGTTTGATCCGGCGAATGGCCCTGCCGTGGCGATTATCAAGCATGCTAACCCCTGTGGTGTGGCGACGGGGGCGACAATGGCCGAAGCCTATGCGCGTGCGTTTGATTGTGACCGCACATCTGCCTTTGGCGGGATTATCGCGCTGAACCAGACGCTGGATGCCGAGACTGCCGAAGCAATTACGGGAATTTTTACAGAAGTGGTGATTGCGCCCGATGTGGATGCCGATGCGGTCAAGATTTTTGCAGCCAAGAAGAATTTGCGTTTGTTGACCACTGGCGGTTTGGCCGATCCAACCTCCGCGCGCCTTGCGCCGCGTCAGGTATCGGGTGGCTGGCTGGTGCAGGACCGTGATGTTGGGCGGATCAGCATGGATGATCTCAAGGTCGTGACCAAGCGGCAGCCTTCCGAGCAAGAGATGAAAGACATGATGTTTGCATGGACTGTCGCAAAGCATGTTAAGTCCAACGCAATCATTTACGTCAAAGATGGTGCGACTGTTGGTGTGGGCGCGGGGCAAATGAGCCGCGTGGACAGCACGCGGATTGCTGCGCGTAAAGCGGTTGTTATGGCCGAGGCGATGGGGTTGAAAGCACCGCTGACCCAAGGCTCTGTTGTCGCGTCCGATGCCTTCTTCCCCTTTGCTGACGGTTTGATAACTGCGGCAGAGGCGGGGGCGACTGCGCTGATTCAGCCGGGTGGCTCTATGCGCGACGACGAAGTAATTGCCGCCGCTGATGAAGCGGGTTTGGCAATGGTGTTTACCGGAATGCGTCATTTCCGGCATTAATGAGGGCAGTGTTTTATGCGGATGATTTTCTGGGCAGGCTTTGCAGCTTTTGCGATCGACCAGATCAGCAAATATGTGGTGATCCACATGATGGAGCTTGCCCGCATCCGCAGCATTGACGTTCTGCCGCCGCTGATCAATTTCCGCTATGGCGAGAACCGTGGCATCAATTTCGGCCTGTTCGGCGGCGGATCAGAGGCGAGCCGCTGGATTTTGATCGCGCTTGCGATTGTGATTTGTGGCGCTGTCGTGGTCTGGGCGCGTAACAATGCGCAAACAAAGTTGGCGCAAATCAGCGCGGGCCTGTTGGTAGGCGGGGCGTTGGCCAATGTTCTGGACCGTTTGGTTTATGGCTATGTTCTTGATTTTCTGAACATGTCCTGTTGTGGCATTAACAATCCGTTTGTGTTCAACATTGCTGATATTTTCATTTTTGCAGGCGCGCTGGGCCTCATTTTCTTTACCGATGATGCGGATGCTACCAGCGCAAAAGGCGGCAAGAAGAAGCCGCGCAGCAAACCTGTGAAAAAAGGCGGGTGACATTGCACCTTTGCCTGCGATATTGAGGTACAACGGCGATCTGGAGGTCTTTGATGCGTAAACTTGCTTTGTTGTTTGTATTGCCTGTTCTTGTTGCAGGGTGTGCGAACGTTGGCCTGCGTGAATTGCAGAGCAATTCCAAGGGTCCGGACGAGTTTGGCATTCAGCCGGTTGCGAGTTTGCAAGAGCCTGCCAGCTATTCCGACTTACCCACGCCGACACCTGGTGGCACGAACCGCACGGACCGCTCTGCGGTAGCCGAGGGGACCAAAGCGTTAGGCGGCAATGTTGGTGATCCGAACGGGCCGATCCCCGCGCGTGATGGTGCATTGGTCCAACACGCCAGCCGTTTGGGCGTGAGCCCCGATATCCGCGAGACATTGGCGCAAACCGATGCTGATTTCCGTCGCCGTAAGGCACGGTTCACGCAGTATCGCATTATTCCCGTTGACCGCTACAATCAGGCCTACCGCCGTCAGGCGCTTGATGCTGCGGCCGAGCAGAACCGCTGGCGGAATGCCGGCGCGCGCACGCCTTCTGCGCCGCCGTCGAACTGATCCGTTATTACATCTTTGTGATTTTACGCCGCGCAGCTTGAACCTGCGCGTGTCGCACGTACCTATAGGGTCATGCGCCCTGACCGTTTGACCGAAAAGGACCTTTTTCATGTTGCGATATGCCCGAACTGCCTTGTTGGCTGTTTTCCTTGTTCCTGCTGCCGCAGTGGCCCAGACCAGTGGACAGGTCACCGACTTCATGCTCGATAACGGGATGCAGGTTGTGGTGGTCGAGGATCACCGCGCCCCCGTTGTTCAGCACATGCTTTGGTATCGGGCCGGTTCTGCGGATGAGCCCAAAGGGTCCTCTGGTGTGGCGCATTTTCTTGAGCATTTGTTGTTCAAAGCGACGGACAAGATGGAATCTGGCGAATTCTCCAAAGTGGTGGCGGCCAATGGCGGGCGCGACAATGCCTTTACCAGCTATGACTACACCGCCTATTTTCAGCGCGTGGTGGCCGACCGTCTTGAGCTGATGATGACGATGGAAGCGGACCGGATGAAGAATATCCGACTGACGCCAGAAAACATCGCGACAGAGCGGGACGTGATTATCGAGGAGCGTAATCAGCGCACCGAGAACAACCCGCAGGCGCTGTTCGGTGAGCAGTTGTCAGCAGCGCAATATCTCAACCACCGTTACGGCACGCCGATCATTGGCTGGATGCACGAGATGGAGGAGCTGGACCTCGACGATGCGCTGAGCTTTTACGAGCTGTATTATTCGCCCAACAATACCATCCTTGTCGTTTCGGGCGATGTGGCGCCTGACGAAGTGCGCGTGCTGGCCGAAAAGCATTACGGCCCTATCCCGCGCAACCCCGATCTGCCAGAGCGACTGCGCACGGAAGAACCGCGCCAGAACGCAGAGCGGCGGGTTATTTTCCGTGATGCGCGTGTGGCGCAGCCCTATATCTCGCGCAGCTATCTGGTGCCTGAGCGTGACAGTGGTGCGCAGGAATCTGCAGCAGCTTTGACAATCCTGTCCGAGATTTTGGGCGGTGGGACGACTTCTTTTTTCACCGAAAAGCTACAGTTTGATACGCAGGTCAGCACCTACACGGCCGCGTGGTATTCCAGTGTGTCGCTGGATGATACCACGTTCCGCATGATTATTGTGCCGGCCGAGGGAGTGAGCCTTGAAGAAGGGGAAGCCGCCCTCGACCAAGCCTTTGCCGAGTTTCTGGAGACAGGTGTCGACGAAGAGCAGCTTGAGCGGATCAAGTTGCAAATCCGCGCCTCCGAGGTTTATGCGCAGGATAATGTGGACGGGATCGCCAACCGCTATGGTCGCGCGCTCACTTCTGGATTGACGATAGAGGATGTGCAGGCATGGCCCGCGATCCTAGATGCTGTGACTGCCGAAGACATCATACAAGCCGCCAGCCTGCTGCGCCGCGAGGCGTCGGTCACGGGCTGGTTGATGCGCCCTGAAGGAGAAGCCGAATGATCCGTTTTGCAACCGCCCTGTTCCTTGGAGCAGCTGCCGCCCTTCCTGCACGTGCCGAAGTTGATATCCAGACGATCACCTCTCCAGGGGGTGTTGATGCATGGTTGGTCGAGGAACATTCGCTGCCGTTTATTGCTCTCGAGATCGCTTTTGTCGGGGGCAACTCTCTGGATGTGGAGGGCAAGCGTGGCGCGATCAATCTGATGACGGGATTGCTGGAGGAAGGCTCTGGTGATCTGGACGCGCGTGGGTTTGCACGGGCCAAGGAGGCGCTGGCGACCAGTTTCGGCTTCAGCTCTGAATCCGAACAGCTGTCGATCTCGGCGCGATTTCTGACAGAGAATTTTGATGCGTCTGTGGCGCTCCTGCGCGATGCGATGCAGAAGCCGCTGTTTGACGAGGCGGATATTGAGCGGGTGCGTGCGCAGGTGATTTCGGGCCTCGCGTTTGATGCAAAAGACCCTAACGATATTGCGGGCAAGACCTTTGCCACTATGGCTTACGGCGAGCATCCTTACGGCACGGTGTCCTCTGGCACGCCCGAGAGTGTCGCCGCCCTGACCCGTGACGATCTGGTAGAAGCGCACCGCAACGTGCTGGTCCGTGACCGCGTTCTTGTCGGTGCGGTCGGGGACATCACACCCGAGCAATTGGGCAGCTTGCTGGACCTGCTGCTGGGCGATTTGCCGGAGACTGGCCCGATGCTGCCGCCAAAAGTAGAGCCGCTCATCGAGGGTGGGATTACGGTGGTTGAGTTTGACACGCCGCAGTCCGTGGCCCTGTTCGGCCAGCGTGGCATTGCGATTGATGACGAAGACTACTTTGCTGCGGTGCTTTTGAACCAGATTTTGGGTGGGGGTTCTTTTGAAAGCCGCCTCATGCAGGAGGTGCGCGAAAAGCGTGGCCTGACCTATGGGGTCTATTCCTATCTGCACTCACGCGATCTGGCGAATGCCTTTATGGGGTCTGTCAGTTCTTCCAACGATCGCATCGCCGAGGCGGTCAGTGTGATCAAGGATCAGTGGAAACTGGCGGCCGAGAATGGTGTCACTGAGGAAGAGTTGCGCAATGCCAAGACGTTCCTGACAGGGGCCTATCCGCTGCGGTTTGACGGGAATGGCACGATTGCAGGCATCCTTGTCGGGATGCAGTTGATCGGGCTGGATTCCGAATACATCAAAACCCGCAACGAGCGGGTGGAGCGTGTGACGCTTGACGATGTGAAGCGTGTGGCTGGTGAATTGATGGATCCCGAGGGGCTGCATTTTGTGGTCGTGGGTAAGCCTGAAGGCTTGGACACCGAGTAATTTGTTGCTGATCTATGCCCCTGAGGGGGGCATAGATGATGAGTTTAAATTGCCAAATGAAGCGGGGGTTACTCCCCGTAGGGGATCCAGACATTCTTGACCTCGGTTGATTGGGTCAGGAATGTTTTGGTGTCCGGCTTTGCCCAATCAATCGCGGTGCCGTTCTGGACCCATGCGCGTTTGAGGTTGCTGGCCGAGCCGTGTTCGATTGTGGCGTCGTGCGCAGGGTCGCTAAAGCTCCAGACAGCGTCAATGTCCATGTGACGGGCCATCGTCTCGGCCACGTCATTGTGTGGGCCTGTGAGGATGTTTACCACACCTGCGGGCACGTCCGATGTTTCCAACACTTGCGTGAAGTCAGTGGCGGCGAGGGGGAATGGCTCTGACGCGCTCAGGATCACGCGATTGCCCATGGCGATGGCGGGGGCCATTGTGGCGATGAGGCCTAGCAGTGGTTTCTCTGCTGGGCAAAGGGCGGCGATGACGCCAACGGGCTCTTTCATCGCAAGCGCCACGCCGCGGATCGGGACGCTATGGATTTGGCCGTCGAATTTATCGGCCCATGCGGCATAGGTGAAGAGACTTTGCACGGCGGCGTCGACTTCCTTTGCGCCTGATTTGCCGCCTTGCATCTGGTCGAGGGTGTGCGCGAATTCAGCGCCGCGTGCGGCGAGGTTTTCAGCGATGAAGTAGAGGATTTGAGCGCGGGTGTGGCCTGTGGTCTTGCTCCAGCCTTTGGCGGCTTGGGCAGCTTCTACAGCGTTGCGCACATCTTTGCGTGACGCGTTTGGGGCGTGGCTGAGGAGTTTGCCGTTTTTGGCCCAGACGGGGGTGGAATAGCCGCTGTCGGGGCGGGTTTGCTTGCCACCGATATAGAGTTTTGCGGTGCGGTCGATGCAGTCCTCGGGTGCGCCTTTGCCCGTCAGGGGGGCGAGTGTTTTGACCGATTTGCCCTTTTTGGCGGGTTTGGTGTAGGCGTTCAGGCCTTCCCAGCCGCCCTCACGGCCAAAGCCGCTCTCGCGCACGCCACCGAAGCCTGCGGCGGCGTCCATCATGTTTGTGCCGTTAATCCAGACGATGCCTGCGGCGAGTTTGGGGGCGATGTCGAGGGCGAGATTGATGTTCTCACTCCACACTGTTGCGGCGAGGCCGTAGCGCGTGTTGTTGGCGATGCTCACAGCCTCCGCTGGCGTGCGGAACGTGGTGGAAACGAGGACGGGGCCAAAGATTTCTTCCTGCATCAGCGTGTCGGCAGGATGCAGGTCGGTGATGAGGGTAGGGGGGTAGAAGCTGCCTTCGACTGGCATCTCGACTGCTGCGACATGGGTGGTGCCTGCGGTATTGGCGGCGATCATGGCAGTGATTGCGGTGAGTTGTTTGGGGTCGACGATGGCACCTACGTCGATGCTTTTATCCAGCGGCGAGCCGATGCGCAGCTTGTCCATGCGCGCGCGCAGTTTGGCGTGAAAGATATCGGCGACGGGTTCGTGCACCAGAAGGCGAGAGCCTGCGCAGCAGACTTGGCCTTGGTTGAACCAGATGGCATCGACCAATCCTTCGACGGCAGAATCAATGTCGGCGTCATCGAAGACGATGTAGGGAGATTTGCCGCCGAGTTCTAAGGACAGGGCTTTGCCGCTGCCAGCAGTCGCTTCGCGGATGCGGCGGCCGACAGAGGTGGAGCCTGTGAAGGCAACTTTATCGACCTCGGCGGCGACAATCATTTCGCCCACTGTTCCGTCCCCTGTGACGATGTTTACCACGCCATTTGGCACGCCTGCTTGGGTGCAGATATCAGCGAAGAGCAGTGCTGTGAGGGATGTGTATTCGGCGGGTTTGAGGACGACAGTGTTGCCCATGGCCAGCGCGGGGGCGATTTTCCATGCCAGCATCAGCAGGGGGAAGTTCCACGGGATGATCTGGCCGCAGACGCCGAGGGCTGTGGCATCGGGCAACTCAGAGTCCATCAGTTGCGCCATGCCTGCGTGGTAGTAGAAGTGGCGTTGGGCCAGCGGGATATCAATGTCGCGCGCTTCGCGGATGGGCTTACCGTTGTCGAGGGTCTCCATCACGGCGAACAGGCGGCTGTGTTTTTGCAGCAGGCGCGCGAGGGCATAGAGAACCTTTGCACGCGCATGCCCGCCTGCGGCTGCCCATTTCGGCTGGGCGCGGCGGGCCGCTTTTACGGCAGCATCCACGTCTGCTTGGGTGCCTTGGGTGATATGAGCGAGGATCTCGCCATTGGCGGGATTGCGGCTCTCGAATACCTCACCCACAGGGGTCATGGTGCCGTCAATGAAATGGCCAAAGCGGCTGCCCTGATCCACGATCCACGCCAGCGCTTCGGAGGCGTTCTCGGGGGCGGTGCCATAGTCCATGGTCGCGAAAATATCGGATACGGTCATCTGTGTGGCCTTTGGTTCAGGAGGTGGGGTGACGGTAGCTGGCGGAATAGTTGCCGGTGACGTGATGCTCTAGCTGCCTCTCGATATCGTTCAGCAATGAGGAAGCGCCAAAGCGGAAGAGGTCAGGCTGGAGCCAGCGATCGCCCAACTCCTCCTTGATCAGCGCGAGGTATGTGATTGCATCCTTGGCCTTGGAAATCCCGCCTGCGGGTTTGTAGCCGACGCGGTAGCCTGTGCGGTCATAGTATTCGCGGATGGCGCGGATCATCACGAGGGTGACAGGGAGGGTCGCGTTCACGCTTTCCTTGCCTGTCGAGGTTTTGATGAAATCGGCCCCTGCCATCATGCAGACCAGCGAGGCGCGGGCGACATTGCGCAAACTGCCCAATTCACCCGTGGCAAGGATCGCTTTTACGTGGGCATCGCCGCAGGCGGCGCGAAAGGCACGCATCTCGTCATAGAGTGCTTGCCAATTCCCTTCCAGCACATGGCGGCGGGAGATGACGATGTCGATCTCGGCGGCACCTGCGGTGACGGATTGCTCAATCTCGGCTATCCGCAGCGGTAAGGGCGAGAGGCCAGCGGGAAAGCCGGTGGAGACAGCGGCGACAGGGATACCAGTGCCGCGCAGGGCTGTGATGGCGGGTGCGATCATTTCGTGATAGACACAGACCGCGCCTACGGTGATCGGCGGCATGCCCATTGCTTTGAGTATCTCGGCGGCAACAGGCTGGCGTGCTTTTGCACACAGACGTCCCACACGTCGCGCCGTATCATCGCCAGAGAGAGTGGTGAGGTCGATGCAAGTGACAGCCTTGAGCAACCACGCGGCTTGATACTCCTTTTTCACCGAACGTCGGGCGGGCAGGGATGCGGCGCGTCGCTCAATCGCAAATGTATTCGCTTGGGCGCCAAGCACCCAGTTGAGATCAAGCGGCATGCCCCCGTTGCGCGGTTCGGTCACTTGGGGGAGTTGTGATGTGGCATGTGTAGTCGTGGTATAGGTGTCGACGGACATAAGGCGGCGCCTTTCGTGGAAATAGAAGTTCAAACTCGCATGTCCCGACAGCCAATGGCAAGGCAGGCGCGCGCAAGGTAATGCGCGAAACGGCAGCTGCACAAATTGACGTACTCTGCGGTAAGGTCAAAGAGGTGTTATTCAGGGCCGAAATGTCCGGGTTTCGAAATCGTCGCTAACTGCTGAGAAATTAACCTTTTCCCGCAAAATACGTTACGGCAGCCGTAAAATATGACCATCGCACCGTGGTTTCACGTCATGGTAGAGGTCATTGGTGCATTTTCCCCTTTTCATGCCGTTTTTACTTTGACGACTGATTCGCTCTCAGACTATATCTGGGCACAACATGTTCGGATTACCATTTTTGTGGCAGCAAAAACTATATATGGTGTCCAAGGTCTGGGGGACGACATGATAAAACGAGCAGCTATTTTTGCTGCCGCGCTTTTTGCGCAGGCAGTAACCGTTGAGGCACAGGATTATTTGACCACCGCACAGGCGGCGTTCAGTTTTAGTGGGACACGTGTCGAAATTGGCCCGAACGCGCTAGACGCTGCAAAGTTTGCAGGTCGGTTTGCCTCTCTGCCCGCATCCTGTGATCCCTATTGCATCGCACCCGAAACGGCAGCTGACGGTGTCGTGACACTTGTCGAGGGTCAGGTTCTGGATTTTCTGGTGACATCTGTTGGCGAAAGTACAGGATTGCTGGTGGATGCGCGGATGCCCGAGGGGCGTGCATTGGGATACATCCCCGGCTCGGTGAGCCTGCCACATGAGACATTGGCCGCCGAGAACGAATTTCGTGACGAGATCCTCAAAGCGCTTGGTGCGCGTGCCTTTGAGGATGTGTTTAATTTCGCCGACGCGCAGAACCTTGTCGTATTTGACAACGGACCCACCCAGAATGAAGTAGGGAAATTGATCTCGCATCTTCTGGAAGTAGGCTACCCCCTGAAATAATACGCTATTATCGCGGTGGTATGCAGGTGTGGTCCGCTCTTGGTCTGACAGTTCAGGAATAATGACTTTGAAACCCCATAAGCCAAAAATTTCGTTTGATATGTCGCCTGATCCTGTGGTGAAGCCCGCGGCAGAGCTTCCCAAGGACGCGGCAACATCCCATCAGAATATGCTGTCAGAGCACGACGCACACGACAGCATTCCCGAGCTACAGGAGAATGATGCGGCATTCGAGGATGTTTCCGTGCAGATCGAAATGCACGATGATGCGCCCGAGCCGGATTTCGAGACGATACGGGACCGCGAATTTGACCGCATGGAATGGGAGCGCCGTCTGACGGAGCCTGAACCTGTTGTCGAACTTGGCCCTGAACCCGAACCTGTGACCGAGCCGGAACCCGTTATTGAGCCTGTCGCCGCGATGGCACGGCCACAGCACAAGCACGCCCGTCTGGCCGCATTGGGTCAAATGGCGCCGCCGCCGCCATCCTTCTTCGAGCGTAATGGATCGGTCCTCGCCGTTGCTGGCGTTATTGGTGTGAAGTTTATACTTGGTCTGGGAACTGCGATGTGGACGTTCAGCTGGGATGGTGCCGCATCAGAGCAGCAGGCGACTTTCTCGGCGCCGATGCCAGAGCCGTCGTTTCAAGACACGCCAACACGTGCATTGACCCCCGACATGACAGATGTGAGCAACACCACAACCCAGACTGCCGCACCTACACCTGGTCGGAGTGCCTCGGACCTGACAGCGGCTGTACTGGCCGG
>CAWVWS010000045.1:0-19574 GCA_963933905.1 uncultured Sulfitobacter sp. | reverse complement strand
GATTGATGGCTTTCTCAGCGTTGATGTGGATCCCACAACCCAGCTTGGCTATGCCACCAATGCCATACGCGAGGGTGGCTTGTTCGGCGTCGGCGTGGGCGAGGGCGAGGTGAAATGGTCACTCCCCGATGCGCATACCGATTTTATCATTGCTGTGGCGGCTGAGGAATACGGGCTGATCCTCGTGCTGTGCATCATTGCTCTTTATACTTCTGTTGTTTTGCGCTCGCTCCTGCGGCTGGTGAGGGAGCGTGATCCGTTTATCCGCCTCGCAGGAACCGGCCTTGCCTGTATGTTCGGCGTTCAGGCCATGATCAACATGGGCGTGGCCGTGCGCCTTCTGCCTGCCAAAGGCATGACATTGCCCTTCGTGAGCTATGGCGGTTCGTCGGTGATTGCATCGGGCATCGCCCTTGGCATGCTATTGGCCTTTACGCGCTCGCGCCCTCAGGGTGAGATCAGCGCATTGCTGTCGAGGGGGCGAACGTGAGTAAGCTTCCTCTCCTTGTGATTGCCGCTGGCGGTACGGGCGGACATATGTTCCCTGCCCAAGCTTTGGCCGAAGTCATGCTTGCACGCGGATGGCGGGTTAAGCTGAGCACAGACGCACGTGGCGCGCGCTATACGGGCGCGTTCCCTGATGCTGTCGAGATTGAGCAGATCGCAAGTGCCACATTTGCACGCGGTGGCCTGCTGGCAAAAGCTATGGTGCCGTTTCGCATCGCCGGTGGCACGCTGAGTGCGGCGTTCCGTATGCTGCGTGACCGCCCTGATGCGGTTATCGGCTTTGGCGGCTACCCTTCGATCCCTGCGCTGGGGGCGGCGTGGTTGTTGCGTCTGCCGCGAATGATCCATGAACAAAACGGCGTTCTTGGCCGTGTGAACGAGATTTTTGCAACTCGTGTTGACCGCGTTGCCTGTGGCACTTGGCCCACGACATTGCCCGAAGGCGTCGAGGGTGTGCATGTGGGCAATCCTGTGCGTGGCTCCGTGCTGGAACGGGCAGGCGCGGGTTATATCGCACCCGGTGATTACCCGATGGACCTGCTGATCATGGGAGGCTCCCAAGGTGCGCGTATCCTCAGCGATGTGATCCCCCCTGCGATTGCGGCACTGCCGATGGATATGCTGCGCAACATCCGCGTGAGCCATCAGGCGCGCGACGAGGATGGCACCCGTGTTGCTGAATATTACGCCGAGAATGGCATCAACGCCGATGTGCAGCCCTTTTTCCACGACGTTCCGCGCCGCATGTCGGAGGCGCAGCTTGTTATCAGCCGCTCTGGTGCATCCTCAATCGCCGATCTCACGGTGATTGGCCGCCCCGCTATCCTTATTCCATTTGCCGCCGCAGCAGGCGACCATCAGGTTGCAAATGCAAAAGGCATGGTCGAAGCCGAAGCCGCTGTATTGATCCGCGAGGATGCGGCAACCCCCGAAAACCTCACTCAATTTATTCATATGATCCTGTTGGATGGACCTGCTGCCACAAAAATGTCGATTAGTGCGCTGAAGCTGGGCAAGCCCGAAGCGGCAGAAACGCTGGCTGATATGATCTCCGATCTCACGACCAAGGAAACGACCACATGAACGCTGCAACCAAACTGCCCGGTGATGTGGGCGCCATTCATTTCGTCGGCATCGGCGGCATCGGTATGTCCGGCATTGCCGAAGTGCTGTTGAACCACGGCTACACCGTACAAGGGTCCGACCTGAAAGCGACGCCAATTACCGACCGCCTTGTTGAGTTGGGGGCGACTGTGTTTGAGGGCCAGCGTGCCGAGAATATCGGATCGGCGCAGGTGATTGTGATCTCGTCCGCAATCAAACCGGGCAATCCCGAACTGGACGCTGCCCGTGCGCTGGGCCTTCCCATCGTGCGCCGCGCCGAGATGCTGGCCGAGTTGATGCGCCTTAAATCCAATATTGCTGTTGCAGGCACACATGGCAAGACGACGACCACCACGATGGTTGCAGCACTGCTGGACGGGGGAGGGTTTGACCCCACAGTTGTAAACGGCGGCATCATCCACGCCTACGGTTCCAACGCGCGCAAGGGCGAGGGCGAGTGGATGGTTGTTGAGGCAGACGAGAGTGACGGCACCTTCAACCGCCTGCCAGCGACCATTGCCATTGTAACCAACATCGACCCCGAGCATATGGAGCATTGGGGCACCATCGAGAATTTGCGCAAAGGGTTCCTCGATTTCACCTCCAACATCCCGTTTTACGGTGCCGCGATCTGTTGCACCGACCACCCCGAAGTGCAAAGCCTTGTGGGTAAAATCACCGACCGCCGTGTCGTGACATACGGGTTCAACGCCCAAGCGGACGTGCGCGCCGTGGGGCTGCACTACAAAGACGGCATCGCGCATTTCGACGTGCATCTGCAAAGCGAGGAGATCGTGATTGAAGGGTGTGAGCTTCCCATGCCCGGCGATCACAACGTCTCCAATGCGCTGGCCGCCGTTGCCGTGGCGCGGCATCTGGGGATGAAGGGTGAGGAAATTCGAGCAGCACTCAAATCCTTTGGCGGGGTAAACCGCCGCTTTACCCGCGTGGATGTTGTGGACGGTGTCACCATCATCGACGACTATGCCCACCACCCCGTCGAGATTGCAGCCGCCCTGAAGGCTGCGCGCCAATCCACCGAAGGCCGTGTCATTGCGATCCACCAGCCGCACCGCTATTCCCGCCTCAGCCACCACTTAAACGAGTTTTGTGCCTGTTTTAACGACAGTGATGTTGTGGGCATCACTGATGTTTACGCTGCGGGTGAGGACCCGATTGAAGGTGCGGACCGTGATGCACTTGTTGCGGGTCTCATTCAACACGGCCACCGCCATGCGCGCCGCATCGACGGACCAGACGACATTGTCCGCCTTGTAGCTGAGCAGGCCCGTCCAGGTGATATGGTGATCTGCCTCGGGGCAGGGACGATCAACACTTGGGTCAATGCCTTGCCCGAAGCACTACGCGCGCTGAAAGGTGCGGCTGCGTGAGTATTGGCGTCGTTGTCATCAAGACAATTACAGGGCCGCCTGTTTTGGCTTCGGTAATCTCATGGGAGCTGCGTGCAGTGCGCAGGCAGCTGACATGATGCTCGTCTGGCTTGCAATCGCTTGGGTCTTTGCCTCCGCGGGTGTGGCGATGCTGCCCCTGCGCAAACAGTATTTTCCTGCGCTGGTCCTGCTTTTGGCCGCCCCTGTCCTGATTATCATGGCGGGAATGCAGTTTGGCTGGATCTATGCCCTGCTGGGCTTCATCGCCTTTGTGTCGATGTTCCGTAATCCCTTGCGTTATATCGCGGCGCGTTTGCGTGGCGAGAATCCGGAGATACCAGAATGATCACTCTCTCGCTGACCCTTGCCTGCCTTTGGGCGCTGATCGCCAATGTCCTTGCCATGACGCCTAGCCGTGACCACCACTGGCGCAATGCCTATATTCTGGTGGCTGTTGGCATTCCGATTTTAGGATATGTTGTCATGCAGCACGGGCCATGGATTGGTCTGCTGGTCCTTGCGGGGGGCTGTTCGGTGCTGCGCTGGCCCGTGATCTATCTGGGCCGCTGGCTGCGCCGTGGCGGCCGGAATACACCTGCGGAGTAAGGTGATGATGCTATATGTTCTTGTGCCGGGTTTGGCCGTCTGGATGCTGTTTTGCGGATACGCGGGATATCACCGCCGCTTTGGTCTTGCGCTGATTGTTGTGGCGATTGGCATGGGGCTTAATACGCTCTGGATGATGCTGGGCCTTGATGCCAAACCGCTGTCGCGTCCCGCGCTGATGGCCCATGCGGCGGCGGTGTTCTACGCAATTTCGGCTGTGGGAACGGGCTTTTTGATCGGGCGTCTGGTTCAGGCCTTTCGCGAAAGCAGGGTCGAGCATCATGATTGACCTGCCCACACCGCGCGGCAAGCTGACAGAGCAGCGTATGCTGGCTGATCTCACGTGGTTGCGCGTGGGCGGTCCTGCTGACTACTTCTTCCAACCTGTCGATCTGGAGGACCTGCAAAGCTTTCTGCGCGATCTACCAGCGCAGGTCGAGGTCTTTGCCATGGGCGTTGGCTCCAACCTCATCGTGCGCGACGGGGGATTGCGCGCGGTGGTGATCCGTCTGGGGCGCGGCTTTAACGGGATCGAGATTGAGGGTGGCGAAGTTACCGCAGGGGCGGCGGCCCTCGATGCCCATGTGGCCCGCAAAGCGGCTGATGCAGGCCTTGATCTCACCTTCCTGCGCACCATTCCGGGCAGCATTGGCGGCGCCGTGCGCATGAATGCGGGCTGCTATGGCACCTACACGGCCGATCACTTTGTGCGCGCACAGGCCGTGACGCGGGCAGGAGAGTTGGTCACGCTCACCGTTGATAATCTGCAATTCGAGTACCGCCAAAGCGTACTGGCCGAAGGGGCTGTGATTATCAGCGCAACTTTCGCCCCGCCAACAGGTGATCCCGCAGCACTTCATGCGCGGATGGAAGACAAACTGGCCAAGCGCGACGCGACACAACCCACAAAAGACCGCAGCGCAGGCTCAACCTTTCGCAATCCGGCGGGTTTCAGCTCAACCGGACAGGCAGACGATGTGCATGACCTAAAGGCATGGAAGGTCATCCAAGACGCTGGAATGAAAGGGGCCACGCGCGGTGGAGCCCAGATGTCGCCCAAACACGCCAACTTTCTCATCAATACAGGCGGTGCAACTGCCGCCGATCTTGAGGGATTGGGCGAAGAAGTGCGAAAAAAGGTTTACGATTCCAGTGGTATCACGTTACAGTGGGAAGTAATGCGAATAGGCGAAAAATAAGCGTCAAATTTGCGGTGTATAGGCCACGCAAAAGTGGTCAACAAATTCTACCAAGGGTCAAAAAGGCCCGCAAAATAAAAAAAGAGCCATAAGGCTCGGGGCATTGAAGGCACTTGGGTATGTCAAGCAGGACAAACCCCACAGTTGCGGTAATTATGGGCGGACCCTCGGCAGAGCGCGAGGTCTCTCTTAATTCTGGACGCGCATGCGCGGCTGCACTGCGGGAACATGGCAAATATAATGTGGTTGAGGTCGATGCTGGCCCTGACCTTTGCGCCGTTTTGACGGAGCTGAAGCCCGATGCGGTGCTGAACTGTTTGCATGGCCGCTGGGGTGAGGATGGCTCTGTCCAAGGCATCTTTGAATGGCTCCATATTCCTTATTCCCATTCCGGTGTGCTGGCCTCTGCCGTGGCGATGGACAAGCAACGCTGCAAAGAGATTTTCCGCGCCGCTGGTCTGCCTGTCGTGGACAGCATCATAGTCCCTGCCGAGCGCGTGCGCGGTGGTCATGTAATGAGCCCGCCTTATGTGGTGAAGCCCAATAACGAAGGCTCCTCCGTTGGTGTCTATCTGGTGGCGGACGCAAACAATGGCCCTCCGCAGCTGGATGCGAGCATGCCCGAGATGGTCATGGTCGAAGCCTTTGCTCCGGGCCGCGAGCTGACTACAACTGTGGTCGGGCAACGCGCGCTGACCGTGACGGATATCATCACCACAGGTTGGTACGACTATGATGCCAAATATAAAGAGGGCGGTTCCTCTCATATCGTTCCTGCGGATATCCCCGAAGAGATTTTCACTCTCTGCCTCGACTATGCCCTGCGGGCGCACAACGCCCTTGGGTGTCGCGGGCTGAGCCGTACCGACTTCCGCTGGGACGAGACGCGCGGCACTGATGGTCTGATCCTGCTTGAGACAAACACCCAGCCCGGCATGACCAGCACATCACTCACCCCCGAGCAGGCGCAGGCGACAGGCATGAGCTTTCCCGAGCTTTGCGCGTGGATGGTGGAGGATGCCTCATGCGGGCGTTGATGCGCAAAAAGCCCCAAGTGGGCCGCGCAGATCCAGCGCCCTCGCGTTGGGCGTGGCGATTGCAAAGGATGATGCTGACGCCTGGCATTCGCCTTGCCCTGCGCGCAGGATTGCCTTTCTGCATCACGCTTGCCACAGGTACGTGGTATCTGGCAGATGAGGGCCGCCGCGGCGCGATCGAGCAGGCCGTGGCCGAGACCCGCGCCAGCATCGAGACGCGACCCGAGTTTATGGTAAACTTGATGGCCGTTGACGGGGCCGAGGGCGAACTTGCCACCTATATCCGCGAGAGCCTGCCGATTGACTTTCCGATCTCCAGCTTTGATCTGGACCTTGACGGCATGCGTGCGACTGTCTCCGAAATTTCCGCTGTTAAATCCGCATCCCTGCGCATTCGCCCCGGCGGTGTGCTGCAAATTGATGTCGAGCAGCGTCAGGCTGTTGCCTTGTGGCGTAGTCTGGACGGGTTGTCCATGATCGACGAGAACGGCATTTACGTGGCCTCCGCAACCAGCCGCCATGCACGCCCCGATCTGCCGCTGATTGCGGGTGAGGGGGCTGACGCACGTGTGGCCGAAGCGCTTGGCTTGATACAGGCAGCCGCCCCTTTGGGCGAGCGGTTGCGCGGATTGGTCCGTATGGGAGAGCGGCGCTGGGACGTAGTGCTTGACCGCGAACAGCGGATTTTGCTTCCGACGCTTGAGCCGATGCGCGCGCTGGAGCGGGTAATCGCTCTTGAAGACGCCCAAGATATTCTGACCCGCGATGTCGCGCGGGTAGACATGCGGCTGGCACGCCGACCAACAGTGCAAATGACAAAAGAGGCCGCCGAAGAACGGGTGGCCCAACAGGCAGCTTTTAGGGCAAAAAACCAATGAATGATCTCTATCACAGTCAACGCACCATGCGGCAGATGCGCAAAGTCGCAATGCAGCGTGGCGTGGTTGCAGTTCTTGATGTAGGAAGCTCCAAGATCGCGGCACTTGTGCTGCGCTTTGATGGCTCCTCGCGAATTGAGGATGAGGGCGAGTTCGGCTCGCTTGCAGGCCAGTCTGGCTTTCGCGTGATTGGTGCTGCCACGACCCGCTCACGCGGTGTGCGCTTTGGCGAAGTAACAGCCATGGCCGAAACGGAGCGCGCCATCCGCACTGCTTTGCAGGCCGCACAAAAAATGGCGGGCATCCGTGTGGATCATGTGATCGCCTGTTTTGCAGGGGCGGAGCCGCGTAGCTATGGCCTTGATGCACAGGTCACGCTTGAGGATCAGGTTGTGACCGAGGAAGACGTGGCGCGTGTGCTGTCCTCCTGTGATGTACCTGAATACGGCGAAGGGCGCGAAGTCCTGCACGCGCAGCCTGTGAATTTTGCGCTCGACCACCGTAGCGGTCTGATTGATCCGCGTGGCCAGCTTGGCAATGAGTTGAGCGTTGATATGCACATGCTGACCGTCGATGCGCAGGCCGTGCAGCATCTGGCCTATTGCATAAAGCGCTGTGATCTTGAACTCGCAGGCATTGCATCGTCTGCCTATGTATCGGGCATTGCCGCATTGGTTGAAGACGAGCAGGAGCTTGGTGCGGCCTGTATTGATCTGGGCGGCGGGGCGACTGGCGTCTCGATCTTTATCAAAAAACATATGATCTATGCCGACAGCATCCGCATGGGCGGCGATCACGTGACCTCCGACATCTCGCTTGGGCTGCAAGTGCCGATGGCCAATGCCGAACGGATCAAGACATTCTATGGCGGGGTGCATGCCACAGGTATGGACGACCGCGAGATGATCGAGATCGGCGGCGAGACGGGCGATTACGAGCATGACCGCCGCACTGCCAGCCGTGCCGAACTGATCGGCATCATGCGTCCGCGTGTGGAAGAGATTTTCGAGGAAGTGCGCGCACGCCTTGACGCCGCAGGGTTTGACCACCTCCCAAGCCAGCAAATTGTGCTGACAGGTGGTGGCAGCCAGATCCCCGGCCTTGACGGGCTGGCCAGCAAGATTTTGGGGCAACAAGTGCGCCTTGGCCGCCCGCTTCGTGTGCATGGATTGCCGCAGGCGGCGACCGGCCCTGGCTTTTCTGCTGCGGTGGGTCTCGCGCTATTTGCGGCCCATCCACAAGATGAATGGTGGGACTTTGACATCCCCGCCGATCGCTATCCGAACCGTTCGCTCAAGCGTGCCGTGAAATGGTTCAAAGACAACTGGTGACCCCTATATAGGGGTCTTGAAACGAAATGCGGTGAATAGTGGCGAAAAATTGCCTATATTTAGCGCCAAAAAGGCCTTTTTTGCGTGACGTCAGACGCCATGGTGTTTAATGTCAGGTAAATTTGGGACAAAAATGACCCGCGCGGTGCGGGCTAGGAAACAGGCGGAACCAAGATGACTTTGAACCTTTCGATGCCCGGACAGGAAGACCTCAAGCCACGCATTACCGTTTTCGGTGTAGGCGGTGCAGGAGGCAACGCGGTCAATAACATGATCGACAAGAACCTTGATGGCGTTGATTTCGTCGTGGCCAACACAGACGCTCAGGCGCTCCAGCAGGCCAAAGCGGAAAACCGCGTGCAGTTGGGAATCAAAGTAACCGAAGGTCTGGGCGCGGGTGCTCGTGCCACCGTCGGTGCGGCCGCCGCAGAAGAATCAATCGAACAGATCGTTGACCACCTCGCGGGCGCGCACATGTGCTTTATCACTGCCGGTATGGGCGGTGGCACGGGTACTGGCGCTGCGCCGATCATCGCCCAAGCGGCGCGTGAGTTGGGTGTTCTGACCGTTGGTGTTGTGACAAAACCGTTCCAGTTTGAAGGTGCCAAGCGCATGCGTCAGGCTGAAGAAGGTGTTGAGGCACTGCAAAAGGTCGTCGATACGCTGATCATCATTCCCAACCAGAACCTATTCCGTCTGGCGAATGAAAAGACAACATTCACTGATGCCTTCTCCATGGCGGATGACGTTTTGTACCAAGGTGTTAAAGGCGTGACAGACCTCATGGTTCGTCCGGGCCTGATCAACCTCGACTTTGCGGACGTTCGCGCCGTGATGGACGAAATGGGCAAAGCCATGATGGGTACAGGCGAGGCCGAAGGCGAAGATCGCGCAATTCAGGCGGCAGAGGCGGCGATTGCCAACCCACTCCTCGACGAGATTTCGCTGCGCGGTGCCAAGGGTGTTCTTATCAACATCACAGGCGGTGCCGACCTCACATTGTTCGAACTGGACGAAGCGGCCAACCGCATTCGCGAAGAAGTCGATCCAGAGGCCAACATCATCGTTGGATCCACACTGGACGAGACACTTGGCGGCTTTATGCGCGTGAGCGTTGTTGCAACCGGCATCGATGCGCTTGACGTGAATACGGACATGCCAGTGCCACGCCGCTCCATGTCCATGAACCGTCCGATGAACATCGAAGCGGTTGAAGAGGCACCCGTCGCCCAAGAGCGCCAGCCAGAACCAGCCCGCGCAGCACCGATCGCTGCTTCTGCTCCTGCGGCCGCTCAGGAAGAGCCACAAACACCAAGCTTTTTCGATGAAGCACCCCAGCAGGCAGCCCGCGTAGACAACACACGCGACATGTTTGCAGGCCGCCGTTACGAGCCCATCGACCAAGCGCAAGACGACGTCCCTGCGCCTGCCTATGCACCAGAGCCTGCGGCCTATGAAGCCCAGCCCGAAGCGCTTGAAGCAGAGCCTGAAGCCTTTGTTGCGCCACGTGCGCCGACACCTGGCACACCGTCACCCGAAGCGATGGCGCGTTTGCGTGCCGCCGCCCAGCGTGCACAACCTGTCGAGCGTCCTGCCGCGGCGGCACCAGCTCCACGCCCACAGCAAGCGGCCGCACCTGCACCAACCCAGCAGGGAGAGCGTCCACGCTTTGGGATCAACTCGCTTATCAACCGCATGACCGGCTCCGAAGGCGAGGCGCAACCACGTGCCGCAGCCCCCAGTCAGCCTGCACGCCAGCAGCCACCGGTGCAGCGCCAGCAGAGTGCAGCCGCTCCACAGCCGCGTCAGGAAGCCGATCCAGAGCAGGAGCGCATCGAAATTCCAGCGTTCTTGCGCCGCCAAGCGAACTAAAATACATCATACCGTGATGAAAAAGGCCGCCTTTGGGCGGCCTTTTTTTGTTCTAAACCAGTGCCTTGCAGGTGGGGCGGCGGCAATGCGCTGGTTTGTTTCAGTCATGTTTCAGTCGGTTGCAATGATTGATTTGAAGCAATGCAACGGGATGCGTAGATAGAGGTTAATCAAATACATATTTGAATCAGAACCGAGGACGGCATCGTGCAGAACACTGTTAAAACGGCGATCAGCTTTGTGGGCAAAGGCCTGCACTCAGGGAAACCTGCCACAGTCACTGTGCTTCCTGCACCTGTGGGTCACGGCATCTGGTTCAAGCGTGTTGACGTACAACTCGGGGACCGTATAATTCCCGCGCGTTGGGATGCGGTCAACCGTTCCCCCCTTTGCACCAAGCTCGAGAATAAAAGCGGTTTGCAGATCTCCACTGTGGAGCATTTGATGGCGGCTCTCGCAGGCTGTGGCATCCATAACGCTATGGTAGAGCTTGATGGTCCTGAAGTGCCGATACTCGATGGATCTGCGGCACCTTTCGTGCGTGGGATCATGGGGCAGGGCGGTGTGCAGATGCAATCCGCGCCTGTGATGGCGTTCGAGGTATTGAAGGAAGTCACAGTACGTGATGGGGATGCGTCGGCCACGATCGCACCTTCCGACACGCTGCGCATTGATTTCGAGATTGATTTTACCGATGCGGCGATTGGCCACCAACAAAAGTCCCTTGTGATGAATAACGGCTCTTTCGCACGTGAGCTGTGTGACAGCCGCACTTTCTGCCGTCAGGCGGATGTGGACACTATGCAGGCCAACGGTCTGGCCCTTGGCGGCTCCGCTGGTGAAAACGCTGTTGTCTTTGATGGCGACGAAGTTCTGAGCCCGGGTGGTTTGCGCCACGCAGATGAGCCTGTACGCCATAAGATGCTGGATGCATTGGGTGATCTGGCCTTGGCGGGCGCTCCGATGATCGGTCATTATACAGGCATTCGTGCTGGTCACTCTTTGACCAACACGCTGTTGCGGGCCTTGTTTGCCACACCTGGTGCGGTGCGTTTGGTGCAATGCGACGGCGCAATGGCTGCGCGTTTGCCAGGTCACGGCCTTGTTTGGGACGAGATTCCTGCAGTCGCCTGAGATTGTTTTCAGCTAAATGAAACATCAAAGCCTGAGGCAAAAGCCTCGGGCTTTTTTACAAATCTGGAAATGGGCGTTTTGCACCGCTAATTATTGTGCTAACACCATGGACAACAGGGGCCAAAGCCCTGAAAAAGAATACAGCGGTAAGAGAATAAGGATAGCCTAGGATGGGATTTGGAAGGTCTGCAAGACGTCTTTCCGTCACGCTTGTGGCTGTAGCAACCCTGAGCGCATGTGCTGGGGGCAGTGGCCAGAACACGGGCCGTTTCACCAAAAATTTCTTCAACCCGCAGGAAATTCCGCTCGAGACCTATACACCCGAGCAGATTTTCGAGCGCGGTGAGTTCGAATTGAATCGCAAACGCCCCTCCGAGGGTGCGTTTTACTTCGCCGAGATCGAGCGCCTGTACCCCTATTCCGAATGGGCCAAACGTGCGCTGATTATGCAGGCTTTTGCCTATCATCAGGATGCCGATTACCCCAACAGCCGCTCAGCGGCGCAGCGGTTTATCGACTTCTACCCCGATGATGATGACGCGGGCTATGCCGCCTATCTTCTCGCGCTGAGCTATTATGACCAGATTGATGATGTGGGCCGCGATCAGGGACTGACCTTCCAAGCGCTGCAAGCCTTGCGCGCCGTGATCGAGCGGTATCCTGACAGCGAATATGCTCGTGCGTCGATCCTCAAATTCGATCTGGCGTTTGACCATCTCGCTGGAAAAGAGATGGAAATCGGCCGCTATTATCTCAAGCATGACCATTACACCGCTTCGATCAACCGCTTCCGCGTGGTTGTTGAGGAGTTCCAGACGACAACCCACACTGCCGAGGCGCTGCACCGTCTGGTTGAGGCGTATCTGAGCCTTGGACTGAAGGATGAGGCCCAGACAGCAGGGGCGATTTTGGGGTATAACTACCGCTCGACCGACTGGTACGAAGACAGCTATAAGTTGCTGACGGGTCGTGGGCTTGAGATGAAATCACTTGGAAACAACTGGTTGTCTGCCATCTACCGTCAGACGCTGAAAGGCGACTGGATCTAAGCGTGCACATCTGCACAACTTTGACGGAACGCCCATAATGCTGCGCGGCCTTGATATATCCGACATGCTTATCATTGAACGGCTGGAACTGAGTTTTCAGCCGGGTCTCAATGTGTTGACTGGGGAGACAGGCGCGGGAAAGTCGATCTTGCTCGACAGTCTCGGTTTTGTGCTGGGCTGGCGAGGCCGTGCAGATCTGGTGCGTCAGGGGGCAGCTCAGGGGGAAGTGACTGCGTGGTTTGACCTCTCCGAAGGGCATCCTGCACGTGCCGTACTTGAGGAGGCAGGCTTGCCCTGCGGGGACGAGCTTATCTTGCGCCGCATCAATACTGCCGAGGGTCGCAAGACGGCATGGGTCAATGACCGCCGCTGCTCTGGCGAGGTTTTGCGCCAGCTGAGCGAGACATTGGTTGAGCTTCACGGCCAGCATGATGATCGCGGATTGCTGAACCCGCGCGGCCACCGCACCATCCTCGACAGTTTTGGCGATCTGGACAAAGCACGGGCAAAAGTGCGCAGCGCTTGGACCGAGATGGCGCGCACCCGCAAAGCGGAAGCGGCCGCTGCAAAAGCCCAAGAAGAAATCCGCGCCGAGGAAGAATTCCTGCGCTATGCCGTGGCGGAGTTGGACAAGCTCGCCCCCGAACAGGGGGAGGAGGCGGTCCTCGACACCAAGCGGCGGATGATGCAATCGGCCGAGAAAATTCGCGGCGATGTGGTCAATGCTTATGAGGCGATGGGGCAAAGCGGGGCAGAGGCCCAGTTGGCCGATGCGTTCCGCTGGCTCGACGGGGCCGCAGCCCGCGCTGACGGCATGCTCGAAGAGCCAATGGCGGCGCTGAACCGTGCCATGATCGAACTCGATGGTGCTATGGACGGAGTGGTCCGTGCAATTGAATCCATGTCCTTTGACGCGAGCGAGCTTGAGGATACCGAAGAGCGCCTGTTCGCCATTCGCGGTCTTGCGCGAAAACATGATGTGCAACCCGATGAGCTTGCAGGGTTTGCCGATACGCTTCGTACTAAACTGGAGGCGCTGGATGCAGGCGACGCCCATCAGGCCCAGTTGCGCGCGGATGTGAAGGCAGCAGAGGCGGCTTATGACGCAGCAGCAACGGCTTTGACAGCAGAACGTAATAAAGCAGCCGCAAAGCTCGACAAAGCTGTGAGTGCCGAGCTTGCCCCGCTCAAGATGGAGCGCGCGGTTTTTGCGACCCTGATCACGGCAGAGACTGAGGGCCCCGAGGGGCGCGACGAAGTCTCCTTCACTGTGGCCACGAACCCAGGCGCGCCTGCGGGCCCGCTCAACAAGATCGCCTCGGGCGGTGAATTGAGCCGCTTCCTGCTCGCGCTCAAAGTTTGCCTCACGCAAAGCCAGTCTGGTCTCACCCTCATCTTTGACGAAATTGACCGTGGTGTAGGGGGCGCTACTGCCGATGCTGTTGGTCGCCGTTTGGCTGCCATTGCAGCGGAGGGGCAGGTATTGGTGGTGACACATTCGCCTCAGGTGGCCGCCCTTGGGGCGCATCACTGGCGGGTAGAGAAATTGGTTACCAATGGCATGACCACCACCAATGTTGTGCCGCTCGACCCTGACGCGCGTGTTGACGAAGTGGCTCGCATGCTGTCAGGCGATACGATTACGCAGGCCGCGCGCGATGCTGCCCGCGCACTGCTCGGAACCTGACGGGTTGAACATGAGGGCGCGATATGGTTTCCGCAAGGTAATCACACGCGCTCACCCTATCCCGAGGCCCAAATGACCGAGCCTTCATCACGCTCTTTTCTGGCACAACAGCTGACCACGGCGGTAACAAGCTGCCGTGACGGATGGCGTGTGCTGCGCCACAAAGGTCCGGGCAAGGTGACGTTCTGGTTCATTGCCTTGCTTATCGGGATTGCGGCAGGCTTTGCTGCGCTCTTCTTCCGCAAGGGCATCTATCTACTGCAAGAAACGCTTTATGGCACCGACGATGTGCAGCATTTGCACATTTTTATCAGTGGCTTGGATTGGTATTTGGTGGTTCTGATCCCGACCTTCGGCGGGTTGGTGTCAGGCCTGATCCTGCATCATTTTACCCATGATGCCCGCGCACGCTCGGTCGCGGATGTCATCGAGGGGGCGGCCCTGCACGATGGCCGTGTCGAGACGCGTGCGGGTCTTGCCTCTGCCTTGGCCTCAATGGTGACACTTGGCACGGGGGGGCTCGTCTGGGCGCGAAGGGCCAGTGGTGCATTTGGCCGCTGTCATTTCGACTTGGGTCAATCGGCGCATCAATGCAGATGGAATCACTGGGCGCGACCTTTTGGGCTGCGCCGTGGCTGCTGCCGTCTCTGCCAGTTTTAATGCCCCCATTGCCGGTGCGCTCTTCGCCCTCGAAGTGGTGTTGCGCCATTTTGCCGTTCATGCTTTTGCGCCCATCGTGATTACCAGCGTTGCAGGTACTGTCATCAACCGCATTGAGTTTGGTGGCGTGACCGAATTCAAACTGCCTACCATGATGGAGTTGCAATTCTATGTGGAATTGCCGGCCTTCCTGCTGCTGGGTCTCACCTGTGGGCTTGTGGCCGTTGTGCTGATGCGTGCGGTGTTCTGGGCCGATGACATTAGTAACCAGATATAGGCACGCACCAGATTGCCGCGCTATATCCGCCCGATGGTGGCGGGGTTGCTCCTCGCGGTGATCGCACTCTGGTTCCCGCATATCATTGG
This sequence comes from uncultured Sulfitobacter sp., assembly GCA_963933905.1. Taxonomy (GTDB): domain Bacteria; phylum Pseudomonadota; class Alphaproteobacteria; order Rhodobacterales; family Rhodobacteraceae; genus Sulfitobacter. Next base: position 4,753 of record CAWVWS010000045.1, on the reverse strand, counting down.
CGTCGGCTACGAGACGACCTCGCTGGCCCTCACAGGTGAGTTGGCGCTGCATGAGGTCACTGTTTTTGCAGTACTAAAGGTGCTGGCTGTTGCGATCACTTTGGGCGGGCGCATGGGAGGGGGCATTTTCTCGCCCTCGCTCATGGTCGGCGCGCTCGTGGGGTTGGCATTTGGGTTGATCGCCACGGGGATCTTTCCCGATGTCTCCGGCTCCACCTCGCTTGATGCGCTGGCGGGGATGGGCGCTGTGGCGGCTGCGGTGCTTGGTGCGCCGATATCGACCACGCTTATTGTGTTTGAATTGACAGGGGACTGGCAAACGGGGCTCGCCGTGATGGTCGCGGTGAGCATGTCCATAGCGCTGTCGTCAAACCTTGTAGATCGCAGCTTTTTCCTGACCCAGATCGAGCGGCGCGGCATTCACCTTGCGGCGGGGCCACAGGCATATCTTCTTGCGATGTTCACTGCGGTAAAGACGATGCGCACCGCCGATCATCCCCGCGCCGCTGATGAGGACCGCTGCTGGGAGATGATCGGGGAGGGGCTTTATATTGACGGGGCTGCAACGCTAGAAACCGCCATTCCGATATTCGAGAAAACGGGCGCTTTGTTCCTGCCTGTGGTAACGCTGTCAGCGGATGCGGCTCCGCCAGAACTGCTCGGAGCGCTGTTTCACGTGGATGCGCTCAAGGCTTATAACCGCGCCTTGGCGGCCACGGCTGCCGAAGAGCATTCCTGACTTAAATCTGCTCGACCGTCACTTCATCGACATTGTGAAACGCGAGGTAATCTTTGACGGCTGCGGCCGCCTCTTTGGGGCTTTCATAGGACCAGACAACATTTTCAAGCGTCGTGCTTTTGGTAACCACGCTGAAATACCGCGCATCGCCTTTACGTGGACAGTGCGAAGTTTTGTCGCTGGGATCAAGGAATGCCATCGCGATATCGCTGCGCGGGAAATAGATAACAGGGGGATAGTCCCCTTCAACCAGTTCAAGTGCATCGGCGCTTTCGCCCAAGACAGCACCGCCTGCTCGTACGGACCATGTCCCCGCCGCTTTGCGGATTTTGATGTGATCAACCATTCTTTGCCCCCAATGTCATGCGCCCTAAATCGGGGCTGTTGCACTATCTAACCACTCTTTTGCCTGTGGTGTAACCCGTGGTCCGATTTTTGCGGCGACTTCAGCGTGATAGGCGTTGAGCCATGCGCGCGCTGCAGGGTCCAACATATCCGCAATGATCAGGCGGCGGTCAATCGGCGCAAAGGCCAGCGTGCGCCAGTCGAGCATCTTGCGGTGCGCATCACCAGAAGGCAGGGCAGCAGCTTCCTGCACCACCAGCAGGTTCTCCAAGCGGATGCCAAAGGCACCTTCGCGGTAATAGCCCGGCTCGTTACTCAGGATCATACCTGGCTCCAAGGGCACATGGCTCACGCGGCTCAGGCGCTGGGGACCTTCATGGACACTCAGATACGCGCCGACACCATGGCCAAGCCCGTGGTCAAAATCCTGACCCGCCAGCCAGAGCGGCATCCGCCCGATCGCCTCAATATGCGCACCAGCAAGGCCACGGGGCCAGCGCAGGCGGCTCATCGCGATCATCCCTGCAAGGACGCGGGTAAAGGCCTGTGCGGCCTCCAGCGGGGGTGTGCCGATGGCAATTGTACGGGTGATGTCGGTGGTCCCGTCGAGGTACTGCCCCCCACTGTCGAGCACGATCAGATGGCCGTCCTCCAGCACGCTGTCGGTTTCCTCGGTGACGCGGTAATGCATGATCGCCCCGTTCGGGCCTGTCCCTGCAATCGTCTCAAAGCTGATGTCCTGCAAGGCATTGTCGCGGCGGCGCATGGTCTCGAGTTGGCTCACCACTTGCGTCTCGGTCAGGCTCCCTGGGGCTTGGGTATCCAGCCAGCACAGCATTTCAACCATCGCTGCGCCGTCCCGCAAGTGTGCTTGTGCTGCGCCCTCAACTTCCGCGGCGTTCTTGCAGGCCTTGGGCAGGGCGCAAGGCTCGGCCCCACCAACAGCTTTGTCACCAAGCGTATCTGCGACAATCTGTGGCACAGTGGAGGTATCAATCCGCACAGGTCCATCCAGTTCAGCCAATGCGATCAGGAAGCCGCTGGGCGGATAAAGGTTCACGTGTGGCCCCAGATGTTCCTCCAGCGTGGTGTATTTTGACGGCTCCGAGAAGAGGTCGACGCTGCCGTCCGCGTGTAGGACAGCAAAACCATGCACGACAGGGTTACGCTCGATATCTGCACCCCGGATGTTCAGCAGCCAGCAAATGCTGTCGGGCAGCGTGATCACTGCGGCTTGCTCACAAGCATCCACCAAAGACTGCGCCAGCCGCGTGCGCTTGTTCAAATGGGTCTCGCCTGCAAATTCGATTGGGTGCGCTTTGGCGGGTTCCATCGGCGGGGCAGGCTGCTCCATCCAAATCGTATCAACCAGATTGGCGCATTGCACCAATTCGATACCACTACCAGCCAGCGCCTTTTCGGTCTGTTCAATCTGGTCAACGGTGTGAAGCCACGGATCAAAACCGACACGCCCGCCTTGGGGCAGCTGTTCGCGCAGCCACTGCCCCATCGACACTTCGGGCCACGGCACGGGGGTATAGACATCCGCTACTTGCGCCTTGACCTGCGTGCGGTAGCGTCCGTCGATGAAGACGCCTGCAACATCACGCAATGCGACGCAAAATCCGGCCGAGCCGGTAAAACCGGTGAGCCATGCCAGCCGCGCATCCCACGCCGCTACATATTCACCCTGATGGGCATCCGCGCGGGGGATCACAAAACCGTCCAGTTGCGCCGCGATCATCTGCGCGCGCACAGCTTTCAGGCGGGGCGGGCCTTGCTCGGGACGTGCTGTCACCTCAAACGATTGAAACACAGAGATTCCCCTTCTTCATCTGGCCGATAAACTCAAATCCCGCAGGCTCAACTGGCGCGGCGCATGCCGGTAACACGGGCACGTTTCCGCGGGTCTGTGTCAAAGAGCGATGCCAATTGCTCGGTCATTGCCCCTGCGAGCTGCTCAACATCGGTGATTGTCACAGCGCGCTCATAGTAGCGCGTCACATCATGGCCGATCCCGATCGCCAGCAGCTCAACTGCCTTCTTCTTTTCAACCATCGCAATCACATCGCGCAGGTGTTTTTCCAGAAAATTGGCAGGGTTCACCGACAGGGTGCTGTCATCGACAGGGGCGCCGTCAGAGATCACCATAAGGATTTTGCGCGATTCCGAGCGCGCCATCATACGGCGGTGCGCCCATTCCAGCGCCTCCCCGTCGATGTTCTCCTTGAGCAGACCTTCCTTCATCATCAGCCCCAGATTGGGCCGCGTGCGACGCCACGGTGCATCAGCGGATTTATAGATAATATGGCGCAGATCATTAAGACGGCCCGGCCCAGTCGGACGACCGTCATTGAGCCAATGCTCACGCGCTTGGCCGCCTTTCCACGCGCGGGTGGTAAAGCCGAGGATTTCCACCTTTACATTACACCGCTCCAGCGTGCGCGCGAGAACATCCGCACAGATAGCAGCAATGGAAATCGGACGCCCGCGCATGGATCCAGAGTTATCCAGCAACAGCGTCACAACGGTATCGCGGAACTCGGTATCCTTCTCGACCTTAAAGCTGAGGGGCGTTGTCGGGCTTGCCACGATCCGTGCCAGACGGCCCGCGTCCAGCGTGCCTTCCTCCAGATCAAACTCCCACGAGCGGTTCTGCTGGGCCTGAAGGCGACGTTGCAGCTTGTTTGCCAGACGGCTTACAGCGCCTTTGAGCGGCTCTAGCTGCTGGTCGAGATAGGCGCGCAAACGCTCAAGCTCGACAGGTTCGGCCAGCTCCTCTGCGCCGACAACTTCGTCATCATCGGTGCGGTAGACCGTATAATTCGGGTCCGCGTCCGAGACAGGCTGCGGGGCAGGCGGTTCCATCGGGGCCTCGCCTTCGGGCATCTCGGCCTCATCCCCCATTTCCTGATCGGCCATCTCGTCCATGGAAACCTGGGCCTGAGAGGCGTCCTGCTGCTCTTCCTGAGACTGCTCTGGCGAGGCATCTGCATCCTCCTCGTCCTGATCGTCGCTGCCCGTGCTGTCGTGATCATCCTCTTCCTCGGAACCTTCCTCGGCCTGATCTTCCTGATCGTCGTCAATGCCGTCGGGATCATCGCCCAATTGGTCGGCATAGCCGAGATCGGTAATGATCTGGCGCGAGAATTTGGCAAAGGCGGCCTGATCGTCCAGCGCGTTTTCCAGATCGTCCAGTGTGCCGCCGCAGTTTTCCTCAATATAGCCGCGCCACAGCTCCATCACGTTTTCCGCACCTGCAGGCATGTCGCGCCCTGTCGCCAGATGGCGCACAAGATAGCCCGCCGCCACAGCCAGTGGCACGTCAGAGGCGGATTTCGCCTGATCATATCCCTTGCGCAGCGCTTCATGCTTGATCTTGGCATCAATGTTTCCTGCCGTGCCGGGCATGTCGCGTGCGCCCACGGCTTCACAGCGTGCAGTCTCCATCGCTTCATACAAATCCCGCGCCATTTCGCCCTGCGGCTCATAGCGGGCATGGGTTTGACCGTTGTGATAGCGGCGGTTGAGCGCCAGCGCATCGGCGGTGCCGCGGGCCAGCATTACTTCATCACGGGTCATGCGCCGCGTCACTTGCGGCAGGCGCATGGCATCACCCGACAGGCCCGAAGGATCGACCGAATAGCTGACCGTGAGGTCAGGATCATT
>CAWVWS010000044.1:0-19631 GCA_963933905.1 uncultured Sulfitobacter sp. | reverse complement strand
AAGGATGCCACTGGCCTCACTCCGATCATGCGCGCGGTAAAAGCGGCTGAAAAGCGGCTTTGGGATGTGCAGGATACCAAGGTTTATACCGGCCTTGCAGGTGATCCCACCTTTGGTGATGCCATGGTAAAGCTGGTGCTGGGTGATGCCGTGCCACGCGGCAATGTCGCTGCTGCGGCCACGCCCGGTGGAACAGGTGCCGTACGGCAGGCGTTCGAGCTGATCCAGATGGCGCGGCCCGATGCGCGTGTGTTTGTCTCTGACCCGACATGGCCCAATCACTTGTCGATGCTGGCCTATCTGGGGATGGAGATGGTCCCCTACCGCTATTTCGATGAGGAAACGCGCGGCGTTGATTTTGACGGTCTGATCGCCGATCTGAAGACGGCGAAAAAGGGTGATGTGGTCCTGCTGCATGGGTGCTGTCACAACCCGACGGGTGCGAACCTTAACAGCGCCGAATGGGACTCTGTGATCGAAGTGCTACTGGCCACAGGGGCCACGCCGATGATCGACATTGCCTATCAGGGCTTTGGTGACGGGCTTGAAGAAGACGCTGCCGCCACGCGCAAAGTGGCAGCAGCAGTGCCCGAGTGTATCATTGCGGCAAGCTGCTCAAAGAATTTCGGCATCTACCGTGAGCGGACAGGCCTTCTGATGGCGATCAGTGCAGATGGTAGCGCACAGCCGCTGAACCAAGGGACGCTTGCTTACCTGAACCGCCAGAATTTCAGTTTCCCGCCTGACCATGGCGCACGGTTGGTAACGATGATCCTCACAGATGATGCCCTGCGCGCCGATTGGCAGGCGGAGCTTGAGGAAGTGCGCCAATCGATGCTTGGTCTGCGCAGCCAGCTTGCAGCAGAGCTTCAGCGCTTGTCAGGCTCGGATCGCTTCGGCTTTCTCGCGCAGCATCGCGGCATGTTTTCGCGCCTTGGCACAACGCCACAGATGGTTGAAAAGCTGCGGGTCGAGCATGGGATTTATATGGTCGGCGACAGCCGTATGAACATCGCAGGGCTTAATGCCGAAACCGTTCCGGTTCTTGCCAAAGCGATCATCGACGCAGGCATCTAGAACGCACCAAACACCAGACAGTAAAAAGCCCCGCACCTGATGATGCGGGGCTTTTTTAGGCTTGGCAATGTGCGGCCCTCGGGGGGGAGGAAGCCAAGAGCCGCACAAGGTATTAGCCGCGTGTGAACTCAGGGTACGCTTCCATACCCAGCTCCGAGGTGTCGAGGCCCATGATCTCGGCTTCTTCGCTGACACGGATGCCGACAGTCGCCTTGAGGATGAACCACAAGATGCCTGCCCCGACGAAGGTGAACACACCGTAAGCTGCGATACCTGTCAGTTGCACCATGAGGCTCGCATCGCCGTTGTAGAAGACCACCGCGATGGTGCCCCAGATACCAGCGAAGAGGTGTACCGGAATGGCACCAACCACATCGTCAATCTTGAGCTTGTCGAGGAATGGCACCGCGAAGACCACGATCACGCCACCAACAGCACCGATCCAGAGCGCACCGAAGAGGGAAGGTGCAAGAGGCTCGGCTGTGATAGAGACCAGACCAGCAAGTGCGCCGTTCAGCACCATGGTGAGGTCGACCTTCTTGTAGAGCAGCTGGGTCAGGATCAGGGCTGCGACGGAACCGGAAGCGGCTGCCATGTTGGTGTTGGCAAAGATGCGGCCAACGTCTGTGATGTCGCCGACAGTACCCGCAGCAAGCTGGGAGCCACCGTTGAAGCCAAACCAACCCAGCCACAGGATGAACGTACCCAGTGTCGCCAGTGCAAGGTTCGAACCAGGCATCGGGTTAACACGGCCGTCTTTGTATTTGCCAAGGCGTGGCCCGAGGATCAGCGCACCAGCCAGAGCAGCCCAGCCACCAACGGAGTGTACGATTGTGGATCCGGCAAAGTCGCTAAAGCCCATTTCGGACAACCAACCGCCGCCCCACTGCCACGAGCCGGAGATCGGGTAGAGGAAACCAGTCAAGACAAGTACGAAGACAAGGAAGGGCCAGAGTTTGATACGCTCGGCCAGTGCGCCGGAAACGATAGAGGCGGTCGCGGCAACAAACATCAACTGGAAGAAGAAGTCGGAGGCAACAGAGGCGTAATCAAGCGATGCGTCTGCCGCAGCAAGGCCTACAGGCTCCAGCACAGTGGGGACAAAGTTGAAGGCGAAGTAGCCGTTGAAATCACCTGGATACATCAGGTTGAAACCAACGAGCCAGTACATGATCGAGGCCAGCGAGAAGAGCGCGATGTTCTTGGTCAGCTGCGTTGTAACGTTCTTGGAACGGACAAGGCCGGCTTCCAGCATGGCAAAACCTGCCGCCATCCAGAACACCAGAAAGCCGCCCACAAGGAACAACAGCGTGGTCATCAAGTAAGGGCCGATTTCATCAAAGCTTGGGGCGGCAGCGTCCTGCGCCAGTGCCAGCGTCGGCAGTATCGCGGCGCACAGGCTAAGGGGGATTAGATATTTCTTGTTCATCAGTGTCATCCTTGAATTTAAATAGCGTCTTCGCCGGTTTCGCCTGTGCGCACGCGCACGGCTTGCTCGACATCGAGGACAAAGATTTTGCCGTCGCCGATTTTGCCTGTTTGGGCGGTCTTGGTGATCACTTCGACCATCTGGTCGGCAACGCTGTCGGCGACCACCAGCTCAAGTTTCACCTTGGGCACAAAGTTCACGACGTATTCTGCACCGCGGTAGATTTCGGTATGGCCAGACTGTGCGCCGAACCCTTTAATTTCTGTAACCATCAGACCGCGCACGCCTGCTTCGGTCAGCGCTTCACGGACCTCTTCGAGCTTGAACGGTTTGATCGTGGCAATGATGAGTTTCATCTGATTGTCCCTCTTGAAACGCAGGAATCCCTGCTTGATGTAGGGACAAGAAAGAGGATGGGAGGGCGCCGAGGGAAGGGCGCGCAGGGTTAGATGGGTATTTTATGGTGGATGTACGCCTAAATTTTAGGCGGCAAGGTGAATTGGATTAAAAATTGTGCAACAATATGAGCGCTGATCAGCGATCAAGTGCTAAACAAACAGGTTCAAGAGGGTTAAGGTGCAGGAAAACAGCAGGCGAGCAGGCCCAATCAGATGAGTGATAAACCAACGCGCAAGCGCCCTTTGGTGGCTGAAAATCAGTACGCCAAAAAGGCAAATCCGGCAGCAACCAAACAGGCTTCAAAGCCGAAACCAAAGCCCAAGGCGCGGCGCGCGGCCAAACCTGCGCGAAAGCGTCGTGGCGGGGTGTTGGGTTTCCTGAGTGCGGTAGCGCGTTGGATTCTCCGCCTCATCTGGGTGATTACATCCCGCTCAGTTCTGGTCGGGTTTGCCGTCCTTGCGCTGATTGTCGGCTATTTTGTGACGACTTTACCGCCTGTTGAGGACTTGCTAGACGGACGGGCCAACGGCTCTGTCACGCTGTTGGATTATAAGGGTGACGTTTACGCATGGCGCGGGGCCCAGTTTGGCGGCGCAGTGCGGGCAAGTGGCGTGTCGCCCCACCTCAAGAACGCAGTGATCGCGACCGAGGACAAGCGGTTCTACAATCACTTCGGCCTCAGCCCGCGCGGCATCGCGTCGGCGGTGCGCATCAACCTGAGCGAGGGGCGCGGCCCGCTGTCAGGTCACGGCGGCTCCACCATTACCCAGCAGACGGCAAAGCTGTTGTGTCTGGGAGAGCCGTTTGACCCCACCGCGGGCCAGACCGAAGCGGAATATGAGGCGGAATGCCGCCGTGGTTCCATCAAGCGCAAAGCCAAAGAGGCAGTTTATGCGATGGCGATGGAGGCCAAGTACTCCAAGAACGATATCCTCTCTATCTATCTGAACCGCGCCTATATGGGCGGTGGTGCTTACGGGGCAGAGGCGGCAGCGCAGCGGTTCTTTGGCAAATCGGCAGCGGATGTTGATCCCGCCGAGGCAGCAATGATTGCAGGTCTGCTCACAGCGCCCAGCACGCTCTCGCCCACCTCCAACCTCGAACGCTCGCGCAACCGTGCGGCCACCGTGCTGCGCCTAATGAACGAGCAGGGGTATCTGACCGATGAGCGTCTGGCCAAAGCGATGAATAACCCCGCGACCCTTTCGGACGCGGCAGAGGCGCGTGCGGGCGGATATTTTGCGGATTGGGTGATGTCCACAGGGCCGGAATTCTTTACCCGTAATACGACCGAAGACGTGATCATCCGCACCACGCTGGACCAGCGGATGCAGAAGGCGGCAGAGGACGGTCTGAAATGGATCTTCGACAATAAAGTACGCCAAGGGTCAAAAGCGCAGGCTGCCGTCGTGGTGATGAGTGCGGATGGCGCAGTGCGTGCAATGGTGGGCGGGCGCAAGACCAAGGTGTCAGGTGCATTCAACCGCGCCACACAAGCGCTCCGCCAGACGGGCTCAGCGTTCAAGCCTTTCGTTTATGCCGCAGCACTCGATCTGGGTTACTCCCCCAACGATCTGGTGGATGACAGTCCCTATTGTCTCAATATCCCGGGTTCCGGGGAGTGGTGTCCGCGCAACTATACAAACCGCTTTTCCGGTCAAGTCACGATGACCAATGCCTTGGCGCAATCGCTGAATATTCCCGCGGTCAAGATATCGGAGTCTGTTGGCCGTGAGACGGTCAGCACCGTCGCTTCGCAGTTCGGGATTAAGAATGATCTGGCGGCGGGTCCGGCGATGGCACTTGGCGCGTCGGAGAGCACATTGATTGAGATGACAGGCGCATTTGCAGGCATCCTGAACGGCGGCTCCTCGGTGAAGCCTTACGGGTTGATTGATCTGCGTCTTCGGGGCGATCCAGAAGCCTTGATGGGTACGGGCGGCGGCATTGGTGAGCGGGTCATTCAGGAGGATGCCGCAGGGCAGCTTATCTATATGATGGAGAAAGTGGTCTCGGAAGGGACAGGGCAGCGCGCGCAATTCGATGGCCGGAAACTGGCAGGTAAAACGGGTACGACATCAGCAGCTAAAGATGCGTGGTTTATCGGATTTTCCGCCGACTATGTGGCGGGTGTCTGGATGGGCTATGACGACAACACCCCGCTCAAAGGGGTGACGGGCGGCGGTTTGCCTGCCGAAATCTGGCGCGAAGCGATGAAGCGGGTGCACGAGGGTGTTCCCGTCAAACCGCTGCCGATAGTATTGCCTGCCCCCGCACAGGTCCTCTTTGAAGGGGATGTGAATGAGGTCGCTCCTTTGCCCGAGACAAATGTTATCCCTGTTCCTGCTGCGCCGCGCCCGACCAACATCATTGATCAGGTTCTTCAGGATATCTTTGGCGGAGGGGGTGAGGGTAGCAATGCGCCTGCTCCGCGCCGCGCAGGGGACCGATGATGCTGAAGTTAGAGACTTGTTCTTAATGTAATGGGCGTTTTAATCGGCTAAGGTTTTGGACAGCGTGATTGCGCGGTAACATGCTGTGACGCAGAGGGCCGATGGCGGCTTTTGGAAGGGTAAAAATGCAAACCGATATCGTCAAACGCGGCCGCGAAGAGTTACGACAGGTCCGCAAGCGCAGCCGTGGTTTGTATTGGGCCGTGGGGTTGTTCTCGGCATTTGCGAACCTGCTGATGCTGACAGGTCCGCTTTATATGTTGCAGGTCTATGATCGTGTGCTGGGTTCCGGCAGTCAGGAAACACTGGTCGCTTTGTCGCTTCTTGTGGTGTTTCTCTACGGTATGATGGGGATACTCGACTTTACGCGTGGGCGGATCATGGCGCGGGTCGGCGCAAGGTTTCAGGATGATCTGGACCGCCGTGTGTTTGATGCGGTTGTTCGCAAATCAGTAGTGGCCCCCGATGTGAAGACCAATGCAGGGCTTGCCGATCTGGAAGCAGTTCAGCGCACGATAACTTCGCCTGTCCTTATGGCGGCGTTTGACCTGCCTTGGACGCTCATATTCTTTGCTGGTATTTTTGTGTTTCATGCCTATCTCGGCTATCTGGCCTTGGCTGGTGGTGCCGTTCTGGTCGTGATTGCCATCGCAAAACAGTATTTATCGCGCGGCGCACAGGCGCGTGCCGCGATTGCGGGCCAGTAGGCAGGCGGCATGGCCGACCAAATTCGTACCTAGGCCGAGATGGTACAGGCCATGGGCATGCGCTAGGCGGCATTTACCCGCTGGCAAAAGGCACGCAGTCAGGCGCTTGAAGGTCAGGTGAGGGCGGCAGATGTAGGCGGCACCTTCACGTCGATGACCAAAACCATCCGTCTGTTTCTACAATCAGCGATGCTTGGCATGGGCGCATATCTTGTGTTGCAGAACGAATTGACGCCGGGAGCAATGATCGCGGGCTCAATCTTGTTGGGACGCGCGCTTGCGCCTGTTGAGATGGGTTTGAACCAATGGCCGATTGTTCAGCGCGGCATGACAGGCTGGGAAAACCTCGCACAGCTTTTGGGCGTTGTCGCAGTCGAGGCTCAGCGCACCGAACTGCCCAAACCGCTTGAAATGCTGGTTACGAAAAACCTCACTGTGGTCCCACCCGGTGAAAAGCAGGCCTCGCTCAAGTCGATCTCGTTCAAGGTTGAGCCGGGGCAGGCCGTCGGGGTGATCGGCCCGTCATGCGCGGGTAAGTCGACGCTTGCGCGGACCCTTACAGGGGTTTGGCGTCCTGCGGGGGGATCTGTGCGGCTCGACGGGGCCTCGCTTGAGCATTATGGCTCCGAAGTGTTGGGCCGCCATATCGGGTATTTGCCACAGCGGGTTTCGCTGTTTGATGGAACAATAGCGCAGAACATTGCGCGGCTGGCCGATACACCCAACGATGCAAAAGTCATTGCTGCCGCCAAGATGGCCGCCGCCCATGAAATGATTCTGGAGCTGCCGGATGGCTATGACACGATGATTAATGCAGGGCAGGTCCGTCTGTCAGGGGGCCAGATGCAGCGGATCGGGCTTGCGCGTGTGCTCTATGAAGAGCCTGTGATACTGGTGCTGGATGAGCCGAATTCCAACCTCGACAACGTCGGTTCCGAAGCGCTCAACCGTGCCATTTGCGCGATGAAGGCGTCGGGGCGTTCGGTCCTGATTATGGCGCACCGCCCCGCTGCTATTCAAGAATGCGACACGCTGCTGGTGCTTGATAACGGGATGCGCATGGCCTTTGGTCCTAAGGATGAAGTGCTCAAAGAGATGGTAAAGAACCACAAAGAAATCCAGAACGCGCCCAAGGGCACAGGAGGCGTGACATGAGCAACGCAAACAAGTGGAGCGCATGGCGGCCTGTCGCTATCGGCTTCATTGGCATCGCGATATTGTTTGGCGGGTTTGGCACATGGTCGGTCACCTCCAACATTGCAGGCGTGATTATCGCGTCGGGCCGCATCGAAGTCGACCGCAACAGGCAGGTCGTGCAGCATAACACAGGCGGCACAATCGCTGAAATTCTTGTGGATGAGGGTGATCTGGTCAAGGCGGGTGATCTGCTTTTGCAGCTTGACCGGCAAGAGGCGGAATCAGAGCTCAATTCTCATTGAGGGGCAACTGCTCGAGCTGATGGCCCGTCGCGGCCGTCTGGAGGCGCAGCGCGACGAAGTCGATGGAATCAGGTTTCCAGAAGAACTGGTGACTGCGGGAGAAAAGAACCCCGACGCAAAAGAGCTGATGGATGGCCAGAGCAACTTGTTTTTCGCACGCCGCGACAGTGTCGCCCGCGAGATCGAGCAGTTGGGCAAACAGCGCAACCAGATCGAGGAACAGATCAAGGGTATCGGCGCGCAGGAGGTGGCACTCGGCACGCAGCTTGGCCTGATCGAACAGCAATTAACCAACCAGCAAAGGCTGCTGGATCAAGGTCTGGCGCAGGTGTCCACGGTGCTGGGGCTTCAGCGTGAAAAGGCCCGCTTGTCAGGGGAGATCGGCCAGTTGGTTGCATCCCGCGCACAAGCAGAAGGGCGCATCACGGAGATTGAGATTATCGGTCTCAAGCTTGGTACTTCGGGCCGTGAAGAAGCGATTACCCAGTTGCGCGAAATCCGCTATCGCGAGTTGTCACTGGTTGAGCAACGCCGCGCGCTCCTCGCGATGATCGACCGCTTGGACATCCGTGCGCCTGTTTCTGGTATCGTCTATTCAATGCAGGTCACGACGCCACGTTCGGTCATTCGCGCGGCAGAGCCTTTGATGTTTCTGGTGCCGCAGGACCGTCCGCTGGTGATTGCCGCACAGGTTTTGCCGACCAATGTCGACGAAATATCTGTAGGTCAGGAAGTGAACTTGCGTCTGTCTTCATTGGACCAGCGCACGACGCCTGAACTCAAAGGACGCGTGATGCTCATCTCCGCAGATGCGATTGATGATAAAAATACAGGTGCGCGATACTTTCGCGCTGAAATCACACTCTCCCCTGGAGAAGTGGAGCGTCTTCCAGAGGGAACCCAACTGTTGCCGGGGATGCCAGTTGATGCGTTCATCAAGACAGGTGACCGCTCTCCGCTGACCTATCTGCTCAAGCCTGTGACCAACTATTTTGTGAAGTCTTGGCGCGAAAGCTAACAGAGGGTCTTTCGTGTGGGGGCCAAGGGCGCTAGCGTCTGGAAAACCCAACCTATCAAAGGACACGATATCATGAGCATCGCCAAACGCCTGACCGACCACGGCATCACACTGCCAGACGCCTCCGCCCCTGCGGCCAACTATGTGCCTTTTGTGCAGGTTGGTAACACGCTTTATGTATCCGGCCAGATTTCGCGCAACGATGATGGCCTGATCACAGGCATCCTTGGCGATAACATGAGCGTTGAGGAAGGTGCAGCCGCGGCACAAACCTGCGCGCTGCAACTGCTCGCACAAGTACGTGCTGCCTGTGGTGGTGACATTGACCGCCTTGTGCGCGTTGTCAAACTGACGGGTTTTGTAAACTCTACCAAGGATTTCACCGACCAGCCCAAAGTAATCAATGGCTGTTCTGATTTTCTGGTTGACGCCTTGGGCGATGCAGGGCGTCATGCCCGTTCGGCGGTATCTGCGGGTGCTTTGCCTTTGGGTGTTGCGGTGGAGATTGAAGGCATCTTTGAGATCGCATGACACGTCCCCTATTGCCGCGCAGCTTTGCGACCCTACCGTTTGCGCATCGTGCCTTGCATGATGTTGCAGACGGCCGCCCCGAGAATTCCCGTGCGGCCATCCTTGCAGCGATTGCGGCAGGCTATGGCATCGAGATTGATGTACAGCTCAGCGGGGACGGCGCTGCGATGGTGTTTCACGACTACCACCTAGAGCGTCTTACCGATGTGCAGGGCGCGGTGCAGCTGCACACGGCCGATGCCCTGAAATCCACACATCTGCGCGGCGGTAATGAGGGCATTCCCGATCTGGCTGAGGTCCTTGAAATCGTCGCGGGGCAGGTGCCGCTGTTGATCGAGTTGAAGGATCAGGATGGCGCGATGGGCCCTAACGTTGGCGCGCTTGAGCAGGCCACTGCGCAGACGCTCACGGGGTATGACGGCGATGTGGCAGTCATGTCCTTCAACCCCCATGCCGTTGCAGCAATGCAGGTGCTCGCGCCCGACGTCCCGCGCGGGCTGACAACATCCGCCTACCGTCCCGAGGATTGGCCCCTGCATGAGGAGGTTTGTGCATTACTAAGAGGTATTCCTGACTACGAACGCGTAGGTGCCTCTTTCATAAGCCACGAAGTCGATGATCTGGAGAGTGTCCGTGTGGCCGAGCTAAAAAGGTCAGGTGCTGTTGTGAACTGCTGGACCGTGCGCAGCGCTGCACAAGAGGCACAGGCGCGCCGCGTCGCGGATACCATTACATTCGATGGCTACCTTGCGGCCCCAAGCGCTTGAACATCCGCGCTTGTGCGCCACCTTTAGCCCTTAGCCACCGCACAAGGATTGCATGATGAGCGCGCAAGAGGTCGAGATCAGGATCATCGGATCGCTGTCCGAAATTGATACTGCGGATTGGGATGCCTGTGCCTGTCCCGAAACAGTAGATGGTGCGCGGCCAAACGACCCGTTTACGACCCACCGCTTTCTCAAGGCATTGGAGGACAGCGGCAGTGTGGGTGCAGGCACGGGCTGGCAGCCGCAATACCTCACGGCCAGCATTGAGGGGCAGATTATCGGCGTCGCCCCCCTTTATGCGAAATCCCACAGTCAGGGAGAGTATATTTTCGATCACGCGTGGGCCAACGCCTATGAGCGGGCAGGCGGCCGCTATTACCCCAAACTCCAGATTGCGGTGCCGCATACTCCTGCCACAGGCCGCAGGTTCCTGACACGAAAGGGTTTTGAAGAGGTGGCGTTTAACGCCCTCGTCCAAGGGGCGGTGCAGCTCACCGAGAATAATAACCTCAGCTCGCTCAACGTGACATTTTGCACAGGTGAGGAGGCGCAGCGGGCGGAGGCGCTGGGCCTTATGCCGCGCAAGAGCCAGCAGTTCCATTGGCGCAACCAAGGCTATGCCGATTTTGATGATTTCCTCGCCAGCCTCAGTTCTCGCAAGCGCAAAAACATGCGCAAAGAACGGGCCACCGCGCAGGATTTTGGTGGTACCATTCATACTTTTACAGGTGATGAAATCCTGCCAGAGCATTGGGATGCCTTCTGGATTTTCTATCAGGACACTGGCATGCGGAAATGGGGCACGCCCTATCTGACGCGTGCGTTTTTCGATCAGGCCCAACAGACATTGCGCAACGATATGGCGTTGGTGCTGGCCGAGCGTGAGGGCCGCTGGGTCGCGGGCGCGTTGAACTTTATCGGGGCTGACGCGTTATACGGTAGGTATTGGGGTTGTACCGAGCATCATTCCTGCCTGCACTTTGAGCTGTGCTATTACCAAGCGATTGATATCGCCATTGGCATGGGGCTTGGGTCGGTTGAGGCGGGGGCGCAGGGAGAGCACAAATTGGCGCGGGGATACTTACCAACACCGACATGGTCGCTCCACTGGATGCGTGATGCGGGATTTGCCAGCGCTGTGGGCGATTATCTTGAGGCGGAGCGTGCCGCTGTAGATGATGAGATAGAAATTTTGACGGATTACGGTCCGTTCAAAAAGACAGAAATTGAGGAACAGGAATGACAGAGAAACTTAGCGAAGAGACACGCGGCCCCTTGTTGGACCCGCTGCTGCAAAATGGTTGGGAAATGGTCGAAGGGCGCGATGCCATCGTCAAAACCTTCAAGTTTGATGATTTTGCCCATGCCTTTGGCTGGATGACGTCAGCGGCAATTTGGGCAGAGAAGTGGAACCATCACCCCGAATGGTCGAACGTGTATAACAAGGTCACTGTCACGCTGACGACCCATGATGTGGACGGCCTGAGCACGCTCGACGCAAAGCTTGCGCGAAAGATGGACGGGCTTTGAACTGATGGAAACGATCAATAATTTAATGAGTGCCGAGATTTGGCAGGGGAAGTCTTTGGCTGATCTGTTGACGCTGGAATTCCTCGCTTCTGCGGCGGGGTCTGTTCTGGGTGCCGTAGCGATTTTGATCATCGGCTGGATGGTGTCGGCGTGGATGCAAGGCCGCATCGTCAAGCTAAGCAAAAGGAACAAGCACCTCGACGACATGCTGTTCGAGTTTCTGGCCTCGATCGTGCGCTATATCATCATGGGCTTTACGGTCCTGTTTGTACTCAACACCTTTGGCGTGCAGACGACATCTGTTGTTGCGATTTTCGGTGCAGCGGGTCTGGCTATTGGTCTGGCACTGCAGGGAACACTCTCCAACGTGGCGGCGGGTGTTATGCTGATCCTGTTCCGGCCGATCAAGATTGACGATTTCGTCGAAGTTGCAGGTAAGATGGGCACGGTCAAAGCGATCAGTCTGAATTTTACGGAGATGTCGGACACGAGTAATGTGCAGGTGATCGTGCCCAATGCACAGGTCTGGGGCAATATCATCACCAACTATTCCACCAACAAAACGCGCCGTGCGGAATGGACTTTTGGTGTGGGCTACGGTGTGAATCTCAAGCAGGCGGAGGAGATCATTCGCGACACTATTATGGCTGATCCCCGCTCCCATGCAGAGCCTGAGCCGTTTGTGCAGGTCGCAAACCTCGGCGACAGTTCTGTCGATTTTCTGGTGCGGGTGTGGTGCGATGCGTCGGTCTACTTCGCCTACCGCGCCGATATGACACGCAAGGTGAAGGAGGCCATGGATGATGGGGGTGTGGATATTCCGTTCCCGACCCGCACGATGGTCCAAGCCAAAGCCGGTTAAGCCCTTCAAATAGAAAAGCAAAGAGGGCCGCAGGTGAAGCAGCCCTCTTTGTGTATTTTACATGCTGGCGAGCAGGCCTTCACCGCCGGAGACTTCGCAGACGCCGGGGCTCTCTTCTTCCTGAAGCAGGGTCACTTTGCCGTCATCCACCAGCATCGCGTAGCGTTTGGAGCGTGCGACAAGGCCAGCTGGCGGTGCGTCGAAATCCATTCCGATGGCCTTAGTGAACTCGGAGGAGGCATCGCCGAGCATGGTGATGCCAGCCGCTGTGGCACCTGTCGCTTCGCCCCATGCCTGCATTACGAAGGGATCGTTGCATGACACACAGATGATCTCGTCCACGCCTTTTGCGTCGAACTGGTCTTTTGTGCGCACAAAGCTGGGTACATGGGCAGAGTGGCATGTGGGCGTAAACGCACCTGGCACGGCGAATACCACAACTTTGCGGCCTTTGGTCAGGTCGCTCATTTTGACGAGGGTGGGGCCTTCCGCGCCCATCTTGACCAGTGTCGCTTCGGGGAGTGTATCGCCTTGGGAAATTGGCATGGTGTCACCTTTCATGTGATTGCGTTTGTCCTTATCCCAGATATAGGGTCATCGCACAGGCGGGGCCAGTGCATCAGGGAGATTTACCATGCGCCATATCGTAGTGATCGGAGCAGGGCAGGCAGGATCCTCCTGCGTGGTGAAGCTGCGCAATGGCGGGTTTGAGGGGAAGATCACCTTGATCGGCGCAGAGGCGCAGCCCCCCTACCAGCGCCCACCTTTGTCCAAAGCATACCTGATGGGCGACATGGCACTGGAGCGTCTGTTCCTGCGGCCAGAGGCGTTTTACGCCGAGCAGGACATTGATCTGCGGTTGGGCGAGACTGTCGATGCGATTGATGCAGACGCGCAAGAAGTCACAGTCGGCGGTAAGCCCCTTGGCTATGATGAATTGGTGCTTACCACAGGCTCTGTTCCGCACCGTTTGCCTGCCGCCATCGGTGGCGCGCTGGAGGGTGTGCATGTGGTCCGCGGGCTGGCGGATGTGGATGCGATGGCCCCGCGTTTTGTTGCAGGCGCACGGGTGCTGATTGTGGGCGGTGGCTACATCGGTCTAGAGGCCGCATCGGTCGCGGCGAAGCTGGGGCTTGAAGTGACGCTGGTCGAGATGGCCCCGCGTATATTGCAACGGGTTTCTGCGCCTGAAACCTCTGATTTCTTTCGTAATTTACACCAAAGCAATGGTGTCATGCTGCGCGAAGGTGTGGGGCTAGAGCGGTTGACAGGTGAGGGTGCGGTGAGTGGTGCTGTGCTTACCGATGGGACCACTCTGGACGTGGATTTCGTCATTGTCGGTGTGGGTATTGCGCCTGCTACAGCGCTTGCCGAAGCTGCTGGTGTGGCGCTTGAGAATGGTATCGCAGTGGACGCGTTCGGGCGGACAAGCGTACCGCATATCTGGGGGGCGGGGGACTGTACGTCCTTTCCCTACGCAGGTGGGCGCCTACGGTTGGAGAGTGTGCCGAACGCGATTGAGCAGGCCGAAGTGGTCGCCGAGAACCTGATGGGGGCGGAAAAGGAATACCATGCCAAGCCGTGGTTTTGGTCTGACCAATATGATGTGAAGCTTCAGATTGCGGGGCTGAATACGGGGTATGATAAGGTTGTGACGCGGGGGGCCGCTCCGGGACCTGTGTCGTTCTGGTACTACCGTGGCGAGACATTGTTGGCGGTGGATGCGGCCAATGACCCACGCGGGTATATGATCGGTAAGCGTTTGATTGAAGGGGGTAAATCTCCCTCTCCTGATGTGATTGCTGATCCTGATACGGATATGAAGGCGCTGCTGTCCGCGTGAGGATCATCTCGGGGGCATATCGCGGGACGGTTCTGGCTGACGTTGGCAAAGGGGACGTGGATGCGCATTTGCGCCCCACCTCTGACCGCGTTCGAGAGAGCCTGTTTTCCATGCTGACCCATCTGAACGTGATCCGTAGTGCGCGGGTGTTGGACCTGTTTGCAGGGACTGGTGCTTTGGGGCTGGAGGCGCTGTCGCGGGGCGCGCAACATGTTGTTTTCGTTGAGAACGGGCGGGTGGCACAAAAGCTGATTACCCAGAATATCGAGAAGTTGCAGGCCAAGGGTGCGACGACATTGCTGCGCAATGATGCGACCCAGTTGGGCGCGTGGCCTATGGCGCCGTTTGATCTGGTGTTCCTTGATCCGCCCTATGGCAAGGGGATGGGGCAGAGCGCCCTTTCCGCCGCGCATGAGGGCGGCTGGCTTGCGCAGGGGGCTGTTGTGGTCTGGGAAGAGAACGCTGCGATGCATCCACCTGCGGGGTTCACGCGGTTGGATCGCCGCAAATATGGCGATACGCATGTGACGCTGCTCAAGCTGGATTAGAGGGGGGTGCCATGCGTACACCTGCTGTACACCCCCTGTACACCGTTGAGGCACCCATTAAAATCAGTAGGTCGGGTGGAATTTGCCTGCAGGGGAGAGCGTGAAAATCTCGTATCCCGTTTCGGTCACGCCGATGGAATGCTCGAACTGGGCTGACAGGGATTTGTCACGGGTCACGGCGGTCCAGTCGTCGGCCAGCGTCTTTGTCTCCGCGCGGCCAAGATTTGCCATCGGCTCAATCGTGAAGAACATGCCCGGTTCCAGCACGGATTTTGTGCCTGCCTTGCCGTAGTGCAGGACGTTTGGCGGGGCGTGGAAAACGCGGCCAATGCCGTGGCCACAAAAGTCGGTCACAACGGACATACGGTGCCCTTCGACGAAAGTCTGGATGGCGTGGCCGATATCACCGAAAGTGTTGCCCGGTTTGACCATCTCGATGCCCTTTATCAGGGCCTCATGGGTGACTTCGAGCAGGCGCTCAGGCTTGCGGGCGAGTTTTCCAGCGACATACATGCGGGAGGTGTCGCCGAACCAGCCGTCGACGATCACGGTTACGTCGATGTTGACGATATCGCCGTCTTTGAGTTTTTTGTCGCTTGGAATACCGTGACAGACGACATGGTTGATCGAAATACAGGAGGCGTGCTGGTAGCCTTTGTAGCCGATGGTGGCGGATTTTGCGCCTGCGGCGTTCACCTTTTCCTCGATGATGCGGTCAAGCTCGGCGGTGGTTTGGCCCACGGTCACATGCTCGGCGATTTCGTCCAGAATGGTCGCGGCGAGGCGGCCTGCGGCGTGCATGCCTGCGAAATCAGCGACCTCGTGGATGCGAATGCCGTCTTTGGTGGTGCGACCTTTGTGGATATCTGTCACGGCTCTCTCCGTTATCGTGTTGGTGCTGTTTAGCGGGTGGGGCGGCCAAGGGCCAGAGGGGCAGCGATGCTAATCCCTTGGGGCGTGATGTGGGTGCCGATGCAGATGGTTTCAACGCCTGCTTTTGTCGCCTCCGCGTGGGCGGCGGCGTATTTGGGGTCTATGTCGGCGGCGATATCTACATGGGTGCAATCGGTGCGCTGTACCAGATAGAGCAGCACGGCGCGGTGGCCCATAGCCGCGACATTGGCCAGATCGTTCATATGTTTGGTGCCGCGTGCGGTGACTGAATCAGGAAACTCGGCCAGAGCGGGGGCGCGGCAGAGGGTCACGGATTTCACTTCGACGTAGGCGTCGGGCAGGCCGTCTTGGGTCAGGAGAAAATCCACGCGGGAGTTTTCGCCGTATTTTACTTCGGGCCTCACGTTTGTGTAGGCGGCGAGCGCGTCGATTTCGCGGGCCTCTAGTGCGGCGCGCAGGACGCGGTTTGGTAGGGATGTGTCGACCCCAGTGAGGTGGCCGTTTTCATGATCGACCAATCTGAGCCCGTAATTCAGTTTTTTCTTGGGATCGTCGTTTGGTTCTAGCCAGACTTTTGTGCCTGCCTCGGCCAGTCCCATCATTGAGCCAGGGTTGGCGCAGTGGGCTGTTATCTCGCTCCCGTCCTTCAGCGTGCAGTCGGCGAGGAACCGTTTGTAGCGGCGGATAAGGCGGGCGGGGACAAGATCGGTTTGAAAGCGCATGGCATGTGGCTATACGGTATCAAAGACAGGCTCAAGGAGAGGCGATATGGTGAATCCAACTGCGGCAATGCTGGTGATCGGGGATGAGATCCTCTCGGGGCGGACGCGGGATGCGAATATGCATTACCTCGCGGGGGAGTTGACGGAAGTAGGGATCAACCTTGCCGAAGTGCGCATCGTCTCGGATGACCGTGACGCGATTATCTCGGCGGTGCAGGCGCTTTCGGCGGCTTATGATACCGTGTTTACGTCGGGCGGGATCGGGCCAACGCATGATGACATTACCGCCGATTGCATGGCGGCGGCGTTCGGGCAGAGCATTGATGTGCGAGATGATGCGCGGGCGATTTTGCAGGTACATTACGACAAGGCGGGGACCCAGTTGAACGAAGCGCGGTTACGCATGGCGCGTATCCCTGAGCGGGCGGCCTTGATTGATAACCCCGTCTCGGCGGCACCGGGATTTATCATCGAGAATGTGCATGTGATGGCGGGTGTGCCAAGTGTGTTCAAAGCGATGGTGGCGAGTGTGCTGCCCACGCTGACGGGGGGTGCGCCACTCATTAGTAAGACGCTCACCGTGCACCGTGGTGAGGGCGATATTGCGGGGCCTTTGGGCGCGCTGGCGGAGGCTTATCCTGATCTGTCGATGGGGAGTTATCCGTTCCAGCGGGACGGGAAATACGGCTCTAACATCGTTGTGCGGGGGCAGGATGCCGCCCTTTTGGATGAGGCTATGGGCAAGCTGGCGGAGGCCTTTGCATGACGCCTGATGCTGCCACGTTGTATGATGTTTGTGAGGGGACCTGGTCGCCTGCGCGCGCGTGGGCGGAGGGGGTTTGGACGTTGCGCGATGGGGCTGGCGGGGGCAAGCGTGTCTCTGCGGCGACGGCCTTGGGCGATGTGACGGATGCTGATATTTCCAGCGCGGAAGTGGCGATGCGGGAGATGGGGCAAAGGCCGTTGTTCATGATCCGCGTGGGTGATGATGCGCTGGATGCGATGCTCGACGCACGGGGCTATGATCTGATTGACGAGGTGCAGCTATACGTGGCGCCTGTCGAGATGCTGATGGATGTGCCGATCCCGCGGGTGACGTGTTTCAACATCTGGGAGCCTTTGGCGATCATGGCGGAGATTTGGGAAACCGATGGTGTTGGTCCTGACCGTTTGGCCGTGATGGAGCGGGCGAAGATCAAGACGGGGATATTGGCGCGGTGGAATGAAAAGCCCGGCGGCGTGGCCTTTGCGGGTGTGCATGAGGGTATCGCCATGGTGCACGGGGTTGTGACCTTGGCGCACCAGCGCAAGCAGGGAGTGGCGCAGTGGATGATGCGGGCGGCGGCCTTCTGGGCGCACAAACAGGGGGCGACGCATATCTCGGTTCTGTGTGTGACTGCGAATAAACCTGCCAACGCGCTCTATACCAAGCTGGGCTTTACCCCCGTTGGGACGTATCATTACCGTCAATCACCGCAATTATAGGAGTCAGATATGTCTGATGAAGCCCCAACCGCTCTTGATCTGCCAATGGTCGATCCGCTGCCGCCAGCGACGCAGAAGTATTTTGATGTTTGTACTGACAAACTGGGGATGATCCCGAATGTCTTGCAGGCCTATGCGTTCGATATCGACAAGCTGAACAGCTTTACCGCGCTCTATAATGACCTGATGCTGGGCGACAGTAACCTGAGCAAGCTGGAGCGAGAGATGATTGCTGTTGTCGTCTCGGCGGTGAACAAGTGTTTCTACTGTCTGACGGCGCACGGTGCGGCGGTGCGCGAGTTGTCGGGTGATCCGATTTTGGGTGAGCAGATGGTGATGAACTACCGCGTTGCCGATCTGGACGACAAGACCCGGATGATGCTGGATTTTGCAGTCAAGCTGACCGAGGCGCCAGAGATCATCGAGGAAGATGACCGTGAGGCGCTGCGGGTTGTAGGCTTCTCGGACCGTGACATTTGGGACATCGCGAGCGTGGCGGCGTTCTTTAACATGACCAACCGCGTTGCCAGCGCGTCAGACATGCGCCCAAACAAGGCATATCACGCGCAATCACGATGAAACACGTCTGGCTCGTGCTTTTGTTGGGGGTTGCGGGGACTGCGCAAGCGGTTGAATTGCAGCTGCCCAATGGCGCGCGCCAGATGATTTCACGCGATACGGTGCAGGACCGCTTTTTCGCGCCAATTGCACCGTTTGCAGAGGGTGTTCTGCCGACACAGATGATTGAAGGCGCCGTCGAGCGGAGTGCGTGGCGCATTGATGTTGCGGGGCTGACGCCGCTCCAGCTTGCAAACCCTTTGCGCCTTCAATTGGAAGAGGCGGGATACCGCATTGTTCTGGACTGTGCAGCGCAGGTTTGTGGCGGGTATGATTTCCGTTTCGCCGCTGAGGTGCTTCCCGCCCCGAATATGTATTTGAATATCAGGAACTTCCACGCTCTCACCGCTATGCGCAGTAGGGTCGGTGCGCCGGACGCAGTGGTCAACATTCTGGCCAGCGCCTCCAGCGGTGCGTCGTTCATCCAGATTATCCAAGCGGGTGCAGAGCAGCCTATCGCGGTCGCGCAAAGCGCTGTGCCAGCCGTCAGTAATGCGGTCCCGCAGGGGGACGTGGCGCGGGAATTGGCCGAGAAGGGGCGTGTGGTTCTGTCCGGCCTCGACTTTGAAAGCGGCACTTCCGCGCTGGGCGCTGGTCCGTTTGGCAGTCTGCAGGCATTGGCCGATGTGCTGAGGGTGCAGACAGATATGCGTATCGCCCTTGTGGGGCATACCGACAATGTTGGCAGTCTTGAGGGGAATACGGCTCTCTCGATCAGCCGCGCCAGTGCTGTGCGCGACTACTTGGTTAGCCAATTTGAAATTCCGCGATCGCGCCTTGAAGCGCAGGGGGCGGGTTACCTTGCGCCAATTACGACCAACCTCACCGATGCAGGGCGTGAGACGAACCGCAGGGTCGAGGCGGTTGTCCTTTCGGAATAAAAAAGCCCCGATAACGCATGATGCATTGCCGGGGCGAAGTTCACCGAGGGGAGATGGTGTGTCGTGTCTGGGTTACCACTCGCTTGGGCCTTTTTCGGCGAAGGAGTGGACCAGAAAGTTGATAAAGGCGCGGACCTTGGGCTGGGTAAAGCGCCCCGGAGGATAGACCGCATAGATGCCTTGGGTCTCGAGCGGGAGATCGGGGATCGCGTCCTCGATCAGGCCTTTATCCATGGCATCCGCATAGAGGAAGCTGGGAAGATAGGCGATGCCGAGGCCGGAGACAGCCGCGTTGAGCAGGGATTGCCCGTCATTGACCGAGAGCCAGCCAGCGATGCGCACTTGGCGTTTCTCACCTGAGGGGGCTGTCAGTTTCCAGACGTTGCCGCTTGATTGGTTGGAGCAATGCAGCAGCTTGTGATCGTTCA
>CAWVWS010000043.1:0-19925 GCA_963933905.1 uncultured Sulfitobacter sp. | reverse complement strand
TCCTTCCATTCCTGAGAAAGGATCGCACCATCAAACCATGGGATAAAACACCTAGTGGAGACAATATTCAGACTTCAAATAACCCTGCCCGTGGCCCTTTGGCAAACACCCACTTGCGCCTCACCCGCGCTTACGGTTCTTGAGGCGTTCACGCATCATCGCCTTGCCCGCCTCGGTCCCGTCATGGAACGACCCGAACAACTTGTCCCACGGCACATCCAGATTGCCATAATTCACCTCGAAATAGCGGTGGTGGATCTGATGGTGAAACATCCCCAGATGCACCCGTTTCTTGTTGCGAAACCACAGTCCCTCGAACCCCGTATGCGTGGTGACCGCCAGCAGCGCGTAAAACATCAGATGGAAAATCACATGCACTGGACTGCTCGGCACGACCAGATGGATGAGGACCGTGCCGAAATACATCACATGCTCGACTGGATGCATCGACAGGCCCGACCACGGCCCCACATCCGTATTGCGGTGATGCAGCGCATGAAACCGGTACAGCGCATTTGTGTGCAACAAACGGTGTATCCAGTAAAAATAGAAACTCTCCCACACAGGAATGAGAAAGAAGAACGCAATGAACCAAACAGGCGTCTGCGCGAATGTCGTCTGCGGCAGCCAGCCATTCGCCAAGCCCCACCAGCCCAGCGCCTCGAACACACTCCAAACCGTCACCCCCGAGGCGACCGTCCAAAACATATTATCCTTGAGTTGGTCGGAGAAGGTAAACATCCGTCCCTGCCGCGGGAACGGACGCGGGTCATACTTCATATGGTCGCCCTGCACCGCAAACC
The DNA here is from genome assembly GCA_963933905.1 of uncultured Sulfitobacter sp. Taxonomy (GTDB): domain Bacteria; phylum Pseudomonadota; class Alphaproteobacteria; order Rhodobacterales; family Rhodobacteraceae; genus Sulfitobacter. The sequence goes on along the minus strand of CAWVWS010000043.1, from coordinate 19,122 downwards.
TATGGAACCAGAAATGCAGCCCTCCCGCCAAAAGCGTCACAATCACCGCATTGCGCACCCAGATGCCCAACACCCACGGCCCAAGGCTCTGTACAGTCTCTAACGTGGGGCTAAACAGTCCCCAACTCAAAAACGCCAATGCCAGAATTCCCAGATTGATCGTCAGCGGAAACCACCCGTCCGCATACCACTTGAGCACAGAAAACGGACGCGGCGGCCATTGCCACAGCGGCGATACTTCGATCGCCCCCTCGGGCGCATGGTTCCACTCGGCTCTACTCATCTGGCGTAATCAGACCCCTCATCATCAAGGATCGCTTTCAACTCCCCCAGATGCCGCGCATCCTGCTCGGGGTAGTTCTCCAATTCCTGCGCGGTCTTCTCTGCAATCTCGTCACTAATGCGGCGCAACGGCAGACCCGTTTGCAACGCGCGGATATACGTCTCCGCCGCCCGCTCGAAATAATACAGACGGTTGAACGTATCGGCCACCGTGTCGCCAATCACCATCACCCCATGCGACCCCATCACCATCACCTTCTGTTTGGGATCTGTCAGCAATGTCGCACATCGCGCCCCCTCGTCCTCAAAGGCCAAGCCCCCATAATCCTCGTCGATCACCACGCGGTTGAAAAAGGTACAGCAGTTCTGGTCAATCGGCGGCAGACGACTGTCCTGCAGGCACGCCAAGACCGTGGCGAAGATAGAATGCACATGCATCACGCACCGCGCATGAGGCACCGCCGCATGCACACCACCATGCAGCCCCCACGCTGTGGGATCAGGCGCATTCGGCCCCGCATAGGTCTCGGGATCATCCGCATCAATCAGCAACAGATCACTCGCCTTGATACAGGAAAAATGCGCCTGATTGGGGTTCATCAAAAACTGCGATCCACTCTCGTTCACCGCGAGGGAAAAGTGGTTCGCCACCCCCTCATGCATATTGAGCCGCGCGGTCCAGCGAAACGCCGCCGCCAGATCGACGCGCTCCTGCCAGTGATCCATATTGGGCTTCATCTGTGTCACACTCATCGGCTTATCCTCTCATACTCATTTCTATTCCGCTTGCACGAATGGCCGGCTCACGACCCAAGCATACCCGTTCCCGCACAATATATATGCCTCCCTTAGGCCATGCGGCTTGTCCGTTGGCCCCTGCAAAATCGTGCCACCAGCCGCCTCTGCCACGGCACAAGCCTGCTCAGGGTCCGTATCATAAAGCCGTATTTCAATCCCCGCGCCACGCGGCGGGTTTTCCGGCAGCAGCCCCAGCAGGGGATTCGCATGATAAGTTCCGTCGCTGTGCAACTGAAACACCTGACCACCATAGGTCATGATTGCAAAATCCGCTGTGGGCTGAAACGCTTTCATCCCGAAAACAGTCTCTAAAAAGGCGACTTGCGCCCCGACATCCCGCACCAGCAGGTTCAGCCCCATCCCGCGAAGCCCTGCGCCAAACTCTGCCGCGCCGATTGCATTATAGTCCATACCAGCCGCTCCCGCTTGAACCTGTACCAACCCTGTGGAATGTTACGCCATGACACAAGCATCTTTCCCCTCATGGCCCGATGTGGCCGCCGATCTGGTCAACGTCGCAGCAGGGCGCAGCCCCGCCGATATGATTGTGCGCGGCGGCATCTGGGTCAACGTTCACACCCGCGAAACCCTACCAGATCATGACATCGCAATCGTCCAAGGCCGCATCGCCTTTGTCGGTCCCAACGCCGACCATTGCAAAGGGCCGAACACGCAGATCATCGAGGCCCATGGCCGCTACATGATCCCTGGTCTCTGCGACGGCCATATGCACATCGAGAGCGGCATGCTCACCCCCGCTGAATTCGCCCGTGCCGTGATCCCCCATGGCACCACTTCCATGTTCACCGACCCGCACGAGATCGCGAACGTGCTCGGGCTTGAGGGTGTCCGCATGATGCACGACGAAGCGCTGATGCAACCCGTCAACATCTTCACCCAGATGCCCTCCTGCGCCCCCTCTGCGCCCGGTATGGAAACCACAGGCTTCGAGATCACCGCCGAAGATGTGGCCGAAGCAATGCAATGGGAAGGCATCATCGGTCTGGGCGAGATGATGAACTTTCCCGGTGTGATAAACGCCGATCCCCAAATGCTGTCCGAGATCGCCGCGACCCAACGCAGCGGCAAAACCGTAGGCGGCCACTACGCCTCCCCCGACCTCGGCCCCGCATTCGCAGCTTACGTCGCAGGCGGCCCCGCTGACGACCATGAAGGCACATGCGAGGCAAACGCAATCGCCCGCATGCGCCAAGGGATGCGCGCGATGATCCGCCTCGGTTCTGCATGGTATGATGTAGAGAGCCAGATCACCGCGATCACCGAGCGCGGGTTAGACAGCCGCAACATGATCCTATGCACCGATGATTGCCACTCTGGCACACTGGTCAACGACGGCCACATGAACCGCGTTGTGCGCCACGCCATCGACTGCGGTTGTGACCCTCTGATCGCCCTGCAAATGGCAACGATCAACACGGCAACCCACTTCGGGCTGGAGCGTGAAATCGGCTCCCTCACCCCTGGCCGTCGTGCCGACGTGATCCTCACTTCGGATCTCAAGACACTCCCCGTTGAGACAGTCATCGCCCGTGGCCAGATCGTCGCCCAAAGCGGGACATGTCTCGTCGACTGCCCCCACTACGACTGGCCCAAACACGCCCGCCAAACCGTCAACATGGCCCGCGACCTGACTGCGGATGACTTCACCATAAATGCCCCCGCAGGCGCCAACGCCGTCACCGCCAACGTCATCGGAGTGGTCGAGAACCAAGCACCCACCAAGGCACTCCAATTCGAACTCCCCGTCACCGAAGGCCGCGTGACTTCGCACGGCGATGTCGCGCAAATCGCACTGGTCGAGCGTCACTGCGCCACGGGCGGCGTGGTCAATGCACTCGTCTCGGGCTTCGGCTACACTGGTAGAATGGCAATGGCCTCAACCGTGGCGCACGACAGCCACCACATGATCATAGTCGGCACCGACACAGACCAAATGGCCCTCGCCGCGAACCACCTTCGCAAGCTTGGCGGTGGCATTACCATCTTCAAAGACGGGTCCGAATTGGCCACCATAGACCTGCCCATCGCAGGCCTGATGTCCGACAGCCCTGCATACGACGTCGCCGCTAAAACCGACGCGATGATGCAAGCCATGCGGATATGCGGTTGCACGCTGAACAACGCCTACATGCAGCATTCCCTGCTGGCCCTCGTCGTCATTCCTGAACTGCGGATTTCCGACCTCGGCCTCGTCGACGTCCGCACATTCGAATTCATAGAGGTCATCGCCAAATGAAAATCTTCGCTCAAAACCTCATGAAACTCGCCCCCGATTGGGCCACCCTTCCCCCTGAACTGGTCGAGGCCTTCGATTGGATCGAGGACCAAGGCTGGCTCAACATCCGCGCGGATGGCCAGCCAGAGGATCACACCCTCCACATCTATCCGCCCGATCTCCAAAACCACCTCGGCACAAGCCATGTCGCATTCGGCGGCACAACGCTCAAATACACCGCCCATTGGTCCACGCCCAAGCCGGAAGTCGATGATCGTATCTTCGAGATTGCCACCACCGCCGGCGATGGTGGCCGCGCGGCGATATGGCTGGATGAGAACGGCAAACAACAATTCGTGCAGATGGGCCATGACAACATCGGCATTATCACTGACGATCCATTGGTCTTCCTGCAATATCTCGCCATGGGCTACCCCGAGCCTGCCTCGCTGGTGCAAACGGACATCACCCCGCTGCACGCCTTCTTTGATTATCACGGCGTCTATGACCTGAACGAAATCGACGAGAACGAGCGTCACGTTGCCCCCACCGCGTTCCAAGGGTTCCTGAAAGAACACTTTGATCTCGACATGCCCACCACGGCACATGCCATCGGCATCACCGACTTCCCCGAATACCAAGACCCCGATACTACCGATCCATTTGCCCGCTGGCTTGACGCCGTCACGCCGCCCCCGAGCGAGGCAGAACTCGAATACATGCAAGAGCTGATGCGCACGGTTGAATCCCTTGATCTCAAAGACGACGATAGTCCCGATACCCTGATGCAGAAAATCGGCTCCCTGTTCAAAAGCAAAGACAAAGATCAATGAAGCAGTACCAGACCCTCACACCCGACACCCCATCAGCCGAAGCGTTTACCGACGCGACTGAAGCCGTGGACCGCCTGACCGAGCTTTACTCCCAAGCGGTTGATTTCCTGCGCACCCAGTTCACCACCGCCATGGCGGACACCCCGCCCGATACCCGCATCCGCGCCTTCTATCCCGAAGTGCGCTTCACAACCTCTTCCTATGCGCAGGTCGATACCCGCCTCAGCTTTGGCCATGTGTCAGGTCCCGGCACCTATGCCACCACAATCACGCGCCCTGATCTGTTCCGCAACTACCTGATCCAGCAGATCGGCCTCCTGCTCAAGAACCACGACCAGCCTGTATATATTGGCCCCTCCAACACACCCATCCCGCTGCATTTCGCCATGACAGCCGAGAAAGGCATGACCGTCCCCCAAGAGGGCGCCGCCGATTTCACACTGCGCGATGTGTTTGATGTGCCAGACCTGAGCACCACCAACGATGATATCGTGAATGGCACCTATGTGTCCCCTGACGGGGTCGACGCCCTCGCCCCCTTCACGGCCCAGCGCGTGGACTACTCCCTCGCGCGGCTCACTCATTACACCGCCACCGACCCCGATCACTTCCAGTGTCATGTGCTGTTCACGAACTACCAGTTCTACGTGACCGAGTTTGAGGACTACGCCCGCAAAATGCTCGCTGATCCCGACAGCGGCTACACCTCCTTTGTCTCGACAGGGAACCAGGAGATCACGGACCCCGACGCCCCGATCGAGACACCGCTCAAACTACCGCAAATGCCGACCTACCACCTCAAACGTGCGAACGGTGGCGGCATCACTTTGGTCAACATCGGCGTCGGCCCCTCCAACGCGAAGACAGCCACTGACCATATCGCCGTCCTGCGGCCGCACGCGTGGCTGATGGTCGGTCACTGCGCAGGTCTGCGCAACACGCAGGCCTTGGGTGACTTCGTCCTCGCCCATGCCTACCTGCGCGAGGATCACGTGCTCGACGATGACCTCCCCGTCTGGGTCCCGATCCCCGCACTCGCCTAAATCCAGATCGCCCTCGAAAACGCAGTCGCAAAAGTCACCCAGCTTGAGGGTTATGAGCTCAAGCGCATCATGCGCACAGGCACCGTCGCCACCATCGACAACCGCAACTGGGAACTTCGCGACCAATCAGGCCCCGTGCAACGCCTCAGCCAATCCCGCGCCGTGGCACTGGACATGGAAAGCGCCACAATCGCCGCCAACGGCTACCGCTTCCGCGTCCCCTACGGCACGCTACTCTGCGTCTCGGACAAGCCGCTGCACGGCGAACTCAAACTCCCGGGCATGGCGTCAGACTTCTACAAAACCCAAGTATCACGCCATCTGATGATCGGAATCCGCGCAATAGAGCAACTGCGCGACATGCCGCTAGAGCGGATTCACAGCAGAAAACTGCGCTCTTTCGACGAAACTGCCTTCCTCTGAGCGGCTTCAAGCCCAAAATATGCAAAAAAACCCAAAGATTCTTGGGAAAAACCGTTACTCTGCGTTGTGTTTGCTTACAACCTTCCGCTACATTCCGCACATGAGGCCCAATTTCAGGGCAGTCGAGGAGATTTAATATGACAACGAAACCAATGACAAAAACCCAGCTCGTCGCCGCATTGGCCGATGAAATGGGCACAGACAAAAAAGCAGCAGGCGCAGCGCTCGACGCAGTTTGCGCACTGATCACAAAAGAAGTGTCTGGCGGCGGTGCCGTTACCCTTCCAGGCGTTGGCAAAATCTACTGCCGTGAGCGCCCCGAGCGTATGGTTCGCAACCCTGCGACTGGTGAGCAGTTCAAAAAAGACGCAGACAAAGTTGTCAAAATGACAATCGCAAAAGCGCTGAAAGACAGCGTAAACGGCTAAGTCCGGCACACGCCAGATTCTACTTAAAAGGGTCGCCTATTTGGGCGACCCTTTTTATTTTCTCATACGATTAGCAGATATTTTCTGCCTCCCCTGCACCAGAGCAGACCCCAAACAACGGTGAACGGTCGTTCTACAAACACCTGCAAGATAACAGTTTTCAAATCCCGACCAACAGGCTTGGGAAAGGTAAAACCTGCGATTTATTGTTCAGGAATCGACCCTGTGCCACGGCTCGACCCACCAGATCAAAAGTCAGGAATACCCTACTTTACCGATTTCACGCACTGCGCCTAATCTCAACCATGGCGTGTTTATTTTGATACGTCGCTAGAAGACCAATTTTAAAAATGAGGATTAAAACCATGACAACCAAGATCACAGATCGCTATTTCAAATACGGTGGCCACAAGTATTTTCGCGTCTCGGCGCATGAGGTCAACCTGTGCAGCTACGGCCAAAAGCGTGTTCCGCTCGGCCACACCGGCTATCTCGACGTAAGCGGTCGCGTAAACCCACGCCACCTCGCTGATGAACCAATCAAGGTGAATGTAATCGACATTGATTGGGACCGCGTCACAAACACAGACATCGGTGTCACAGGCGGCCTGACCTACCAAGGCGTCGGCGTAAACGCGAGCCACGCCTTCAGCCTTAACCGCGCCCGCGACGCTCAACTCGAACTGGTCAGCTTCTCCATTGACGAAAACCCCTTGGAGCGTGTCCTGAATCGCGAAGCAAATTATGTGCGTCGCCAGATGGAAGAAGAGGGCAACGATGCGCGCATCGTATCAAAAACCTGTGTCGCGATGGAGGCACGTCTGGCCGATGACCTGACCGTGAGCACCCTCTCCGCTGCTGATCTCGACTATGCAGGCAGTTCGTTGAAGGTGAATATCGGCACCAAAGTGCGCAACCGCTCTGTTGTCACCTTGGCCCCCGGAACAACCTTTGCCTACCGTCTCAACCGCATCCGCCGCTGGAACGGCAACCGGACGCGCGTCGAGGATCTGTCACTCGATTACGTTGACTAAAACCATTTGAACAACCTCCCTGACTGGCCCGCTCCTGTAATAGGGAGCGGGCATTTTTCTATGAGATTGCACCTTTCCATCGCTTGCCCTTCCCCCCGTTCCATCCCAATACTGTCCAAGTATTCAAAGGACAGCACCACATGGACATGCGCGCAATCGGACTTGGCCTCGCCTTTGCGCTCATGTGGTCCTCGGCCTTCACCTCGGCGCGCATTATCGTGGCCGATGCGACACCACTGTTTGCGTTGTCTGTGCGATATCTCGTGTCTGGCATCATTGGCGTCGCCATCGCTCGCGCCTTGGGCCAAAGCTGGCATTTGACCAAACCACAATGGCGCGCCACCATCGCCTTTGGCATCCTGCAAAACGCTGTCTACCTCGGCCTGTTCTTCGTCGCTATGCAAACGATCGAGGCATCACTCGCTGCAATCATCGCCTCCACCATGCCGCTTATGGTGGCGCTGGCCGCATGGGCCTTCATGGGCGACAGGCTCAGCCCACTTGGTATCCTCGGCCTCATTGCAGGGTTGGGGGGGGTCGCCCTCATCATGGGCGCACGCCTCACCGATGACCTTGATCTCGTTGGCGTCGCTATCTGCTTTATCGGGGTGCTTGCCCTCACCATCGCCACTCTCACCGTGCGAGGTGCCTCCGCCGGCGGGAACCTCCTGATGGTCGTCGGCTTGCAAATGCTTGTCGGCTGCGCTGCCCTCACCATCGCGACACTCCTGTTCGAGACACCCCAGGTAACACTTACCGTGCCCCTCGCCATCGCATTCACCTACACCTGCCTTATCCCTGGCCTTACAGCCACATGGGTCTGGTTCATGCTGGTGGGCCGCATAGGGGCCACTCGCGCGGCCACCTTCCACTTCCTCAACCCCTTCTTCGGCGTGGTCATCGCCGCTGTGCTGCTGGGCGAGGAACTCGGCCCCCGCGACATCCTTGGCGTGACAATCATCGCCGCTGGTATCCTCGCCGTTCAAATCTCGCGCCAGCGCAACGCATAAAACCGACACTCCCATGCCGCGTCAGGCCATGCAGCGCGGTACTTCTCCCCTAATCTGTTGTCTATGACCGACACAGCCCCCGCCAAAGCATACGCATTTCTCCTCCTCCCCGGCTTCTCCACGCTGGGCTTTTCCTGCGCGCTCGATGCACTGTCGCTAGCAAACCACCATCCGTCTGGGCGTGAATTCTACCGTTGGCGACTCCTCTCCGAGGACGGCGAACCCGTCGAAGCCTACAATGGCGTGAAGATTTCAGTCGACAGCGCACTGTGCCCCCTCGATCGCAATGAAACCCTCATCATTTGCGCAGGCGAAAACGCAGGCAAATCCAGCTCCAAAACAATACTCAGTTGGCTACGCCGCGAAGCACGACGCGGCGGCGATCTTGGCGCGCTCTCGTCAGGCACCTACATCCTCGCCCTCGCGGGCCTCATCGGCGGCAAGCGTGTGACGACCCATTGGGAATACAAGACCGCGCTGGCTGAAATGCTCCCCGACGTGATCATGGAAGACAGCATTTTCTCCGTCGATGGCCGCATCTTCACGTCCGCAGGCGGGGCCGCGTCCATGGACATGATGCTCGACCGATTACGCGCCGATTACGGCACCGATCTGGCCACATGGGTCGCGGACCAGATGATCTACACCGCCCCACGCGTCCATTCTGATGCCCAGCGCATGTCGCTTCAATCCCGCCCAGAGGTCCGCAACCCAAAGCTGCTCCTCGCGATGCAAGTGATGGAAAATAATATCGAAGACCCGCTCGCCCCCGATGAAATCTCGACCGTCGTCGGCCTCTCCACCCGCCAGCTTGAGCGCCTGTTCGCCAAATATCTGAGCATATCGCCCAAACGTCATTACCTGCGCATCCGCCTTGAGAAAGGGCGCAACCTCCTGCGCCAGACCGACCTGTCTGTGACAGATGTCTGCGTCGCCTGCGGCTTCAAATCGCTGTCGCATTTCTCAAAAAGCTATCGTGCCACCTACGGTATCCCACCGGGCCTAGAGGCAACTGATGGCAAGGTTCTGTGGTCAGGCCGCACCTAAATCTCAGTTCAGCAGTTTTTGAATCTCACGCGGGATCGCACCACGGTCAGGCCGCGCATTCGACCCCCATGTACCCACAACCTTCCCCGCAGGATCGATCAGCACCTTGTTGAAATTCCACTTTGGCACAAACCCCGTCTCCGCCTTCACCGCTTTGTAAAACGGGTGCGCCTGACCGCCACGCACATGCATCACATCGGTCATAGGCAGCGTGAGGTTAAAGTTGATCTCGCAAAATTCTTTGACTTCGGCGGCCGATCCCAGCTCTTGGTTGAAATCATCAGACGGCACCGCCAGCACCACCAGACCCTGATCGCGGAAACGGTCATACACCGCCTGAAGACCATCGTATTGATAGGTAAAACCACACTGCGACGCCGTATTCACAACCAGCACAGGCCGCCCTGCATAATCGCTCAGCGCAATGTCGCCCCCGTCTATCGACGGAAACACGGCATCCTGAGGTGCCGCAAAAGCAACACCCGCCCAAAGCGATACAATCAATCCAATAACAAAGCGCATAACGGTTCCTCCACCTATACATACGCCCCACCGCGACAATAAGTTCACAATCATTTCACCGATCACACTTGCCCCTTTGATTTCTCCACAAAAGCCCCATCTAATAGGGCAACAACAGCGCAAGGAGAGACCCGTGCCAGAGTATACGAAAAACCCCGACGTCCTCGCGACCCTGTCGCCAGAAGAGTTCTATGTCACTCAGGAAAGCGGCACCGAACGCCCCGGCACTGGCAAACTGCTCAATAACAAGGAGCCAGGCATTTACGTCGATATCGTCTCGGGCGAACCCCTGTTCGCGTCCAGTGACAAATACGAGAGCGGCTGCGGCTGGCCCAGCTTTACCAAAGCAATCGAAAACGTGGTCGAGATCGAGGACCGCACCCTTGGCATGGTCCGTACCGAAGTGCGCAGCTCCCATGGCGACAGCCACTTGGGCCACGTCTTTCCCGACGGCCCCCGTGACCGCGGCGGCCTGCGCTATTGCATCAACTCCGCATCGCTTCGCTTCATTCACCGCGACGATATGGAGGCCGAAGGATACGGCAAATACATCAATCAAGTGGAGGACGTAGCATGAGCAATGAACGGTCAGTACTGGCAGGCGGATGTTTCTGGGGCATGCAGGACCTCATCCGCAAACGCAAAGGCGTGATATCCACACGCGTAGGTTATTCTGGCGGCGATGTCCCCAACGCCACCTACCGCAACCACGGCACACACGCCGAAGCGATCGAGGTCATCTTTGACCCAAGCCTCCTCAGCTACCGCGAACTGCTCGAGCTTTTCTTCCAGATCCACAACCCCACAACCGTGAACCGTCAAGGCAACGACATGGGGATGAGCTATCGCTCGGCCATCTACTTCGAGAACGAGGATCAAAAAGCAGTGGCACTCGACACCATCGCCGACATCGAAGCGTCAGGCATCTGGCCCGGAAAAGTCGTGACCGAAATCGAGCCTGTCTCCGACTTCTGGGAAGCAGAGCCAGAGCACCAAGACTACATCCAACGCATTCCCAACGGCTACACCTGCCACTTCCCCCGCCCCGATTGGATCCTACCCAAACGCGCAGCGGCAGAGTAAACTTTTAGGGCTGTCTGTGATTGCAGGCAGCCCTTTTTCCAAGTGCCACAAAAGTCCGGACAAAGCCGATAGAACGCAGAACTAGGGGCATTGTGTCGGAATATATGGATTGCGTTCAGCACTGAGAGCTTCAAAGCGCATCCAGACTTTCGACCAGTTGTAGATCATGACTTGCCCATCTGATGGGGCGACAAGAACCGCATGATAGTTCAGAACTATTCTGCTCCGCGCCCTTACTCTCTTGCTGTAAACGACTTCTGGCAATCGCATTTTCCAAATAGAGCTAAGCTCCGTCTCATATCGAAGCTCCTCTGAAACAAGAATGCATGCCCTCTCCACATTGCTGACTACACCACGATGAAAATACATGCTCAACGCAGACCCCCAAGACCAAGCGGCGAGGGCGAGAAGCCCTGCACACCCCAATCCAACACCTTTTTTCGTAGCGCTTTCGGGGGCCAGCACCCACCCGATCATGAGCAGATAAGCCGCCCATCCAGTGGCAAAAACGAGCGTGATGGCACCATCCGCATGAGTTCCACCAGCCCAGTCGGAAAATGCCATGATCAATCCAGCAATCGGACACGAAACGCCCAACGCAAAGAATACCTGTGATAGCCACTTGCGCTCTTGGCTGACCTTTTGCGCAAAAAGCGCGACAACCAATCCCAAAACTGCGAAACAGCTGGCAAGAATTGCCCAAGTGTCGTTTGTCGTTGGGAACCAACTGCTGATCCACACGGCCAAAGCAAAAAACTGTAAAAGGGGCTTCAAAAATAACTCCGCTTGATCCAATTCAGCACTGAAAACCGTAACTCTTCAAAATCTGCAAGCCAACGTTGATTGTTTTGCCAACCTTAGTCGTCTGCTCAATAATCATGCTCTAATATATTCAGGCGACAACGATTTTCCCAGAAATAGAGCCAAGCATCCGTTGGAACCGTAACACCAACCACTTCCCCTAAACCGCCACCCTTGGCCGCCCCGACGCCTCGACCGTAATGTCTGCCTCCACAAACACCTCGCGGCTCTCGACGCCCGCAACACGCACATCGCGCAGGACATTCACGGTAATATCCGCCGCGCCCGCCGCCTCGGCCGCGGCCAAGGCACGGCTGCGCAGCACATCCTCCAGCCGCGACAACGCGCTCTCCTGATCGCCGAAATCCTCTGGCCCTGCAGTCAGATGCACACGGTATTTCCCCTCACTCGGTGAGGTCACAGTCCCCGCTTCGCGCATCGTCACACGCCCCACAACAGCACCAATCGCATTGGCCACACCCGCATGTTCGGGCAATATCATCTCACACCCCAACCGCATGCCCACCGCAGGGTAATACGTCCGCGCCGAAGCGCCCAACCCGATCACAGGCACCGCCAGCCCCGTATCCAAACGCACCAATCCCTTATGCCCGCCAAGGCCACGCTGCATCAAAACATGCCGCGCCAAAACCTCAGGCTCCACACCAAAACTGGTCTCTTCTTCCGCAAATACAGTCTCTAACAAGGCCAAAGCCGTCTGATGCTCCAACCGCTCAACAATCATCCGCGCCATCACCGCAGGCTCCGCCGCAAGGCGCTCTCCCGCCCCCGTCCGCCGCCGCCCGAACAGCACCAACGCCTTCTCAGCCGCTGCACGGTCCCACACATCGGCCAGCCCCAGCACATGACTCGCATCCGACGGCGTCACCCCCGCCACCTGCACCAGTCCCCGCTCGACCAACAGCTTGAGCGCACCTGTCTCTACCCGCGACCGCAGCACATCACCCATGGGATGCACCCCGTCCCCAATCCGCTCCAACAACGCTTCCTCACGCGGCCCGATGCCTTCCTGCGTCTGCCCTGCAACCGCCCGCACAAACCGCCCGTCATGTTCACCCGGCAAGGTCGCGCACAACTGTGCATCCAGTGCATCATGCACCACATCCGCCGCATCCACCGCAATCAGCGATATCGGCAACAACCGTCGCGGCCCCAGCGTGACACCGCCCTGCAACCCCTCGGTCACAAAATGCACCTCGCTGTCACCGCCAAGGCCAGTCGTGCGCATCGCCACCGCTTCAACCATCGTACGGTACGGCCCCACCCGCGCGCCCGCAGGATCAATCGCGGGCCGCCCGTCCTTGAGCAGCGCCACATCTGTCGTCGTCCCGCCAATATCAGAGACAAGCGCGTGCTCCGCCCCCGTCATCCACCGCGCTCCCACAATGGAGGCCGCGGGCCCGCTCAATATCGTCTCAATCGGCCGCTCCCGCGCCTGCGCAGAAGAAATCAGCGCCCCATCGCCGCGCACCACCATCAGCGGCGCCTCCACGCCAATCTCGCGCAGAATATCCTCAGCCCGCCCAATCAATCGGTCGATCATCCCGATCAGCCGCGCATTCAGCACTGCCGTCATCGCCCGCTTTGGCCCGTTCAACTTGGCTGACAACTGATGCGAAGCCGAGACAGGCCGTCCCGTCATCTCCGCCACAATCTCCATCGTCCGCAATTCATGCGCAGGGTTCCGCGTGGCAAACTGCGACGCCACAGCAAACCCGCCAACACCCGCACCATGCTCTGCCAAAAACACGCGCAAACCGTCTTCGTCAAACGGCACCGCCTCACCGCCCGCGTGGTTATGACCCCCCGCCAGCACGATATGCGGATCACCCTTCAGCGCCTCCAACAATCCGTGCGTCTCCAGATCACGCTCCTTGAACCCGATATAGACCAGCGCCACGCGCCCGCCCTGCCCCTCAACCAACGCATTCGTGGCCAAAGTCGTCGACAGTGACGCCAGCGCAATATCCCCCGCAGCAACACCCGACTGCGCCAACACAGCACGCACCGCACCACCCACACCCACGGCCAGATCATGCCGCGTGGTCAGCGCCTTGGCGCTCGCAATCACCTCACGCTCGTCACGAATGATCACCGCATCCGTATAGGTCCCGCCCGTATCTACGCCCAAAAGCAATGCCACCCGCACTCTCCTCAAAACTGTTCAGAAATGTCTAACCCAGAGGCGGCCCAATGCCAGCCCCAATCGCGTCACAGATCGCCCAGCCGCGACACAGCCCAGCGCGCCGCATCGGCCACTGCCGCATCCGCATCCTCACACAATCCCTGCGCCAACCCGCGCAACGACACATCCCCGGAGTTCCCAATCGCATACAACACATTGCGCACAAACCGGTCCCGCCCGATCCGCTTTATCGGCGACCCCGAAAACCGCAACCGAAACGCAGCATCATCCAACACGACCAGTTCCGCCAACGTCCCCCCCGCGCTACCATGATACCGCATATCACTCGCCGCCACGGCAAACTTGTTCCACGGACACACCGCCAGACAATCATCACAGCCATAAATCCGGTTGCCCAGTTTCCTGCGCAATTCCTCGTCCACAGGCCCCTTATGCTCGATCGTCAAATACGAAATACACCGCCGCGCATCGAGGCGGTAAGGTTCAGGAAACGCATCCGTAGGACAGACATCCTGACAGGCCGTACAACTGCCACAGCGGTCCACCTCCGCCGCATCAGGCTCCAACTCCAAAGTCGTAAAAACAGACCCTAAAAAGGCCCAATTCCCCCAGTCACGACTGACAACATTGGTGTGCTTGCCCTGCCATCCTAGCCCCGCCGCCTGCGCCAATGCCTTCTCGGGTACAGGTGCCGTGTCCACAAACACCTTCACCTGACACGCCTCCTGCTCGATCAACCACCGCGCCAATCGCTTGAGGCGTTTCTTCACCACATCATGATAATCACGCCCCTGCGCATATACAGAAACCGCACCCAAATCAGGCCGCTCTAATATCGCCAATGGATCGTGCTCGGGCGCATAACTCTCCGCCAACATAATGACCGACCGCGCCTCAGGCCACAAAATCGACGGATCACCGCGCCAGCTGACGCGCTCCTCCATCCATCCCATCTGCCCGTGATATCCCGCCTCCAGAAACGCACCCAAACGCTCAGGCACCTCCGGCACGGGATCAGGCCTGCACACACGGCACGCAACAAATCCCTCCGCCAATGCTTGAGCGACCACGCGCGCCTTAAGATTCATTCTCTATTTTGCCCTTAAACTCAAATCCTGCACCCACTACAGGCACAACAAACAACAGGATCAGAAATCCAGATCATTGTAATGCTTTGGCGGTGTGAACCCCGGTACCTGATCGGCCAGCAGTGACCGGAACGCAGGCCGCGATTTGATCTTCGCATACCAGTCCTTCACTTCGGGACAGCTGTTCCAATCCACATCCGAGATGTAGTCGAGTGAGGATAAATGCGCGGCAGCCGCAAAATCCGCCAGCGTCATCACATCCCCAGCAAGCCAGCAACGGTGATCCAGCAACCACGTCATATAGCCAAGGTGGAACTTGATCGCCCGCGCCCCCGCTTTGACGTTCTTGCTGTCGGGATATCCCGCTTTCATCATCTTCTTGTTCACCCGCTCATAGAGCAGCTTGCTCGTGACCTCGTGGTGAAACTTGTCGTCAAACCACGCCACCAATCGCCGCACTTCCAAGCGCTGCGCAGGATCGGAGGGCAGCAGGGACGGCTCGGGCCGCGTCTCTTCGATATATTCACAAATCGCCGCACTCTCGGACATCATAATCCCGTCGAGCCGCAGCACAGGCACCTTACCCGCCGGGTTACGCCGCAAAAAGTCGGGGTCCTGCTCCCAGTACCGCTCCTCGACCAGCTCCACCTCGATCTTCTTCTCGGCAAGGCTCAGCCGTATTTTGCGGCAATAGGGCGAAAGCGGGACGTGGAACAAGCGGGCCATGGGGTATCCGTAAATGGGGTCCAGACATCAATGCCTTGTAGCGCGCAATTATTCAACTCTCGAAACAATCGCTCCGACCATCCGCTTTAATTGTGGCAGCGCCTGCGCGGATTTGCGCCGCCCGTTTCTTGAGGTAATTCGTAGGCCGCGATGCGCTGCGCGTCTTGGGTGAGGGCAACACCGCCGTCAGTTGCGCCGCTTGCCGCGCACTCAATTCCTCTGGCCCAACTTTGAAGTAGTGCCACGCGGCAGCTTCCACGCCAAACACACCCTCGTCAAACTCGGCAACATTCAGGTAAACTTCCAGTATCCGCCGCTTGGGCCACAGCGCTTCAACCAGCGGCGTAATCCCCGCTTCCATCGCTTTGCGCACCCATGTCCGCCCATGCCAGAGATAGACATTCTTCACTGTTTGCTGGCTAAGCGTTGAGGCACCACGGTTTGACCCCTCGGCAATCGCCATCCGGATCGCACGCACATCAAACCCCCAATGCTGACAAAAATTCGCATCCTCGGCCGCCACAACAGAGCGCGCCATCACAGGCGAAATCATTTCCATCGGCACCCATTCGTGGTCGATCCCCCCCAATCGGCGCTGCTCTCCCAGCATGTACATTGTCGTCGGCGGGTTCACGACCCGCCCCACCAAAACGCCACCAACTACCAGAAAGGCCACCAGAAAAACCCCGCGCCAAAAGGTCCGCCGGATACGTTGCCATAGCGGCAGACGTGTCTCGCCCTTGGGGGGCGCCTTCGCCTTGGGTTTCGCTTTTAGTTTGGTGCTACGCTTTGCCATGATTCAGCTATAGTGCCGCAAATCCGTGTTGTGAATGATCCTCACCCACGCAGCGCACATCGTCAGCGCCCGTGCCATGAATGATACGCTCCAGCGGTCAGGCGAAACCCGCACAGCTGTTGAGCAGCACAAGGCCGCAGATCGCAAAATAGAACCGTGTGGGCATAAATGTGAGTGTCATTCTATCAATCCTTATCAATCAAATCGTCTAATTCAGGTTTACGCCGCCATCAGGCAGGCGGCTTCGGTGCTTCTTGCGACAGGCCGCGCAGCAAATATGCTCTCGACGCCGCTCGTACTCTGGATCACCCCATGCCGCGTGAAACGGGCATCGGGCAGACAGCTTTCGGCAGCACAGCCGTTCACAAAAATGATCTGATGCGCATCAAACAGCAGGTGGAGAAATTCAACCGTACCGCCCTCAAGGGCGCGTACATCCTTGCCGTTGACCAGATGTCTGGCGGTGACAAGCACCTCGTCACAGCCCATAACCAATTCCGCACGCCAGTCCGCAATCAGCATGCGATGCTCGGGGCTGACGATAAGGTCGCTGCTGTTCTCGATGCTACCTGCCTCAAACAGGATCGGCGCAGCAGCATCAACTGTCTGGCGCAATAGGAACCGAACAGGCTGTGCGCCATTGTCCGATGTTATAATCATGTCACCAGCCGCGATATCCTCGATCGGCTTCGGTCCATCAACTGTCTCTACCATTGTCCCACGGATAAAACCGGCGGACTCAGTCGGGTCTGACATGGTCGTATAATCTGTCTGTTGTGTAAGCATGACGCGCATCCTTGGCTATTGTTGAGCCTATGATGCGCGTGAATCTTGCCAAGAATGTGCCGCTTATTGTTTCCCAAAAGGGTCATATTGTGTCAGCGAAACAAACTGTTTCCTCCGCTGACACAAAGGTTGAGGTGCCTATTCGGCAGGAATGGACCGCTCTTCAAGCCCCAGTGGCGCAGGAATCCGCGACAGCATTTCCTTGGGACATATCTGGACAAAGTTGACCTTCTCCAGTTCCCAGTCCTGCAAGATATCGCGCGCCTTGAGGCTGTCTGTCTCGGCCAGATGACACTCGATCAGACCTTTCAACTGGTCCTCCCAATGGGCCGTGGTCACAGGGCAATGTACCAGTGTTTCATGGTTCATCATGTCAGCAGCACGCCCCTCCGGATCATAGAGATAGGCCATCCCTCCCGTCATACCCGCACCAAAGTTGGCGCCGATCTCACCCAGAATAACAGCCACACCACCGGTCATATACTCACACCCGTTGGAGCCACATCCCTCGATCACGACCTTCGCACCAGAGTTCCGCACAGCAAAGCGTTCCCCCGCGCGACCCGCCGCAAACAGGTAGCCGTCTGTTGCACCATAGAGAACAGTGTTGCCGATGATTGTGTTCTCTGACGCCACAATCGCGCTGTTCATCGGGGGCCGCACAACGACCGTACCACCCGACAAACCCTTGCCGACATAATCGTTGGCATCCCCCGCCACGACCAGCTTCAGACCCGGTGCCGCAAAGGCGCCCAGCGACTGACCCGCCGACCCTGTCAGGTTCACCGTCAGGTGGTTGTCCTGCAAGTCATTGCGCATGCCAAAGCGTTTCACGATATGGCTCGACGTCCGCGTCCCGACAGAGCGGTGCGTGTTCTGCACCGCATAGCTGAGCTGCATCTTCTCACCATCCTCAAGGAAACGCACTGCATCTGCCACGATTTGCGCGTCCAGCGTATCAGGCACCGCATTGCGCGGCTTGGAGCGGTCATAAATCTCGTCCATCTCCGCATCGACCGAAATCAGCAGCGGGTTCAGGTCAAGATCATCAAGGTGCGCCGATCCACGTGAAACCTGCGTCAGCAGATCAGCACGGCCAATCACTTCATCCAAGGACCGCGCACCAATGCTCGCCAAAATTTCGCGCACTTCGGTGGCATAGAAGGTGATGAGGTTCACAACCTTATCGGCATTGCCCGTAAACTTGGCACGCAAATCTTCGTCCTGCGTACAAACACCCACGGGGCAGGTATTGCTCTGGCACTGACGCACCATAATACAGCCCATCGCAATCAGCGCCGCAGTCCCGATGCCGTATTCCTCGGCCCCCAGCATTGCCGCAATGACAATGTCACGACCCGTGCGCAAACCGCCATCGGTGCGCAATGTCACGCGCCCGCGCAGGTTGTTCATCGACAGAACCTGATGCGCCTCGGTGAGGCCCATCTCCCACGGCAGACCCGCATATTTGATCGACGTCGCGGGCGATGCACCCGTGCCACCGTTATGGCCCGAGATCAGGATAATATCCGCCTTCGCCTTGGCCACACCTGCCGCAATCGTACCCACGCCACTGCTTGCCACCAGCTTCACAGTCACCTTACAGCGCGGGTTGATCTGCTTGAGATCGTAGATCAGCTGCGCCAAATCCTCGATGGAATAGATGTCGTGGTGCGGTGGCGGTGAGATCAGCGTCACACCGGGCGTCGAATGGCGCAGCCGTGCAATCAGCTCCGTCACTTTCATACCAGGCAACTGCCCACCCTCACCGGGTTTTGCACCTTGTGCGACTTTGATTTCCAGCTCTTCACACTGGTTCAGGTACTCTGCCGTCACACCAAAACGACCTGACGCCACCTGCTTGATCTTCGCAGATGGGTTGTCGCCATTTGGCTCTGGGTGGAAATGCGCGGGATCTTCACCGCCCTCGCCACTGTCCGACTTTGCGCCAATGCGGTTCATCGCCACGTTCAACGTCTTATGCGCCTCGGGGCTAAGCGCCCCCAACGACATACCCGG
>CAWVWS010000042.1:0-19940 GCA_963933905.1 uncultured Sulfitobacter sp. | reverse complement strand
CTCGTACTGGCGCCGCGTCATCGTGCTGGAAAAGCCGATGGCGGCGCCTGTGATTGTGCCGTCCTCCACATCCAGCGCGGTGATGGCGTTGGCCATGCTGAGCCCGTTGAGCTGGGGCGCAGTGCTGCCCCCGATCTTTTGCCCACGGGCAATGTCGAGCAGATGGATGGTGATGTCGGGTGCTATCTCCTTGGCGCTGAGGGTGATGCCCATGCCCACGGCGTTAAGGCGCTGAATGGCACGCACGACAGAGGCCTCCGCCCGCTTGATCTTACCACCCAAGAAGGCCGCATCGCTCTGGGTGATGCCCACGGTGATATTGGTTTTTGTCCATCTATAGAAAGGCTTGGCGCACTCTGCCTCTGGCGGGGCGGCACAGGCGACGAGGCGGTAAAATGCCTCATCGGTGAGTGGCCCACTGCTGTCGACGAAGTCTTGGGCCGCGGCGGGGAATGCCAAGCAGATCAGGAGGGCGGTACGGATCTGAGGACGCGCCCTGCCACTGCGTCAATCTTGGCCACCAGCGCGGGATCGCGGGCGTCGGGCTGGGTCATAATGGCGTATTCCAGCGCACGGTCACAGCCGTACGGACATGCTGCGCGGTCCGCGCCGAGAAGGGTGGGAAGCTGGGCGACTAAGGTGCGGGCGTTGGTGGCGTTTCCTTGTAATGTCTTAATGATTTGGGTGACATCGACTTCGCCGTGGTCTGGATGCCAGCTGTCGTAGTCTGTAATCATGGCAACGGATGCGTAGCAGAGTTCTGCTTCGCGGGCGAGTTTTGCCTCGGGCATGTTGGTCATGCCGATGACGTCTGCGCCCCATGCGGTGCGGTACATTTTACTCTCGGCCAAGGTCGAGAATTGCGGACCTTCCATGGCGAGGTAGGTGCCGCCGCGGTGGACGGTGACACCAGCGTTTTTGGCCGCTGTTTCGCACGCATCAGAGAGGCGCGGGCAGGTGGGATGGGCAACGCTGACGTGGGCGACGCAACCCGTGCCGAAGAAGGATTTTTCGCGCGCGAAAGTGCGGTCAATGAATTGATCTACAATAACAAAATCACCTGGTGCCATTTCCTCACGGAAGGAGCCACAGGCGGAGACAGAGATCACATCGGTACAGCCGAGACGCTTGAGCGCGTCGATATTTGCGCGGTAGGGAACGGTGGTCGGAGAGTGGACATGACCGCGTCCGTGGCGCGGCAGAAAGGCCATCTCGACCCCGTCCAGCGTGCCTGTGAGGATGGCATCCGAGGGAGCGCCCCAAGGGGTCTCGACCGTGGTCCATTGTGCATCTGCAAGGCCGTCGATGTCATAGATGCCGGAGCCGCCGATGACGGCGATTTTGGTGTTGGTCATGGGATATCCTCAGATCGGTTTTGCCGATGGTGGCGCGGGGCAAAGGTTAATGCAACCGGACAAATGGCGCGATTTGAGGGGGGTGCCATGCGTACACCTGCTGTGCACCCCCTGTACACCGTGTGGTGTATGGGGGTGAGGACTTAGTCGCGGCGGATGATGCCTGTGATTGCGGCAGCGCCGAGGGCGGTGACGATCCAGCCTGCGATTTGCAGAAAGAAGCCATAGCGCCAGAGGCGGCGGCCCCAGTCGCCGCGTTCTGTTGAGGGTCCCCATTGTGTCGGTCTGGCCAAGATTGATGATTGGGATCACCAGATCGGCGGCATAGGCGTACCTGCTGAAGGTGGACCAGTCCTGACCTGCGGTGTAGGTGCGCGTGCCGTCCTCAAGCTCGACCCGTTGGGACCATTCTTTTGCGGGGTTTTCTGATGGTGGGGTGTCGTCAGTTCCTGCGGCGAGTTCGACCCAGCGTTCGGATTCCAGAATGACAGCGGAGGTCGGGGCGAAGTCACCTGTTTCCCATGCTTGGTGGGAGAGCCAAACAGCGGTTAGCTAGAGTGCGAGTAGCCAGCCTGTGGAGCGGAAGGGTTTGTGGCCAAAGCCGACGACGCGGCGCTGTAAGCTGTCCGTTACGCGGCGGACTAGGGCATAGGCAGGACTAAGTTCGGCGCGTTCGAATTTTCGCAGGAGCGTTTCGCGTTCGAGAAATACTTCGCGGGCTTGGGAATCGTGGCCCGTCTCGCGCAGGAACTTGGCGTATTGGGTGTAGGGCTGTGGGAAGAACTGGCCTTTGTAGAGGGAGCCGTTTTTGAGCCGTGCGTCGCGGTCGGGGGAAGTGGATAATTCGCCCCGAATGCGGTCATAGGTGAAACCGTCGAGGAGGAGGGCATCGGCATTTGAGGGCCAGTTTTCAGGATCGTCGTCCAGCTCTGTCACATGCGCGCCATTCAGGCTGACGGCGCCCTGCTTTATGGTCACGTTCTTCCAGACCAGACGTTGGTCCACTTTGATGCGCTGGGCATTCAGCGCGTGGCCGTTTTCATTTGACAGCTCGGCACCGCTAAAATCCAGATTGCCGCTGATTTTTGAACCCGCAAGCCTGACTTCGCCGTTGATCTTGGTTTTAGTCAGGTGGACTGGGCCTGTTACTTCTAGATTCATTGCCCTCAGGGCATCTTCCCCCTCTGCGGCACTTAGCGAAACGTGATCAGCGTAGAGACCCCCGATTTTGCTGCCAACTATAGTGATGCCGCCGTCGGCGATAAAGGGGCGTTTAACTTTTGCTTTTTCTTCGTCTATTCTTGGGTGAAGGAACACTCCGCCTTCGATCTTTGCGCTGAACATGGATAGTGCATGCTCGTTCTGGTCCGCCAGATGCGCGCCAACGCAATAGAACTGGCCTCTTACAATAGCGCCTGTAAAATAAACCTGATTTTTCTTTGTGCAATCGGTTAAGAAAACACCCCCCTCAATTTGGGCAAAATGACCATTAATGGCTTTTTGTTCGGTTTCTAGGAACTTTGCCCGTTCAAGAAGAAGCTGCCCTCCTATCTTGGCACCTTGTAGCAGCAGGCCGGCTTTGAAGATTGTGTCACGCAGAAAAAGAGAGCCGTTTACGATCAGTGAAGGCGCATCTAACCCTGTGAAACTACTACCTGAGCAATCTAGAAGGCCGCACTGAAATTGCTCCATCTCAATAGTCTGGTCAAAGCGACAATTCCGCAGCCACAACGCCCCTTTTATACTTTGGAACGACAGGTCCAGCGCCCCGCTGATATGCCCACCAACCAGCCGCAGACCTTTTTGGTCAACCTTGCAGGTATCGCATCCGCCCAAGATCAGATAGCGCAGCACTTCGGCGCGAATTATCGTTTCTTCGTTGGGGTTTTCTTCCTCGGGGAGGCTGCCGTCTCCCGCCTCGCAAGCTGTCCCTGCTTTGGCATGCTCGATCAGCAGTTGTTCTGCCTCGGTAGGCTTGAGCCTCATCAACTCCTTATGAGTTCGGATATGCGCCATGATTCCCCCGTCGCGTGTGCTTTAGCCCACCCTAACCATATCTGGCCTGTTGCCCAGAGGCGTGGGGTTTGCACTTTTGCGGCTTGTTTGGTAGGGCAGCGTCAACGTGCGTTTGCACATTTTTGACTTCCAGACATTGAGACAGGATGCCCCCATGGTGCGCACAGCATTTCGTAGTTTTACCCAAGCGTTGACGCCTAAAGATATGACGGATTTGCGTTGGATGGGGGAGGACGGGTTCTCCGTCTCGCGCTTGCGGATCGAGTTGTTGTCGGGGCTGACGGTTGCCTTGGCGCTGGTGCCCGAAGCGGTGGCCTTTGCGTTTGTGGCGGGGGTGCATCCGCTGGTAGGTTTGTATGCTGCGTTTCTGGTCGGGTTGATTACGGCGCTGATCGGCGGGCGTCCTGGGATGATCTCGGGGGCGACGGGGGCTTTGGCGGTGGTCATGGTCGCACTCGTGGCACAGCACGGGGTTGAGTATCTCTTTGCGACTGTCGTTTTGATGGGGTTCTTGCAAATTTTTGCAGGGGTGATGCAGTGGGGGAAGTTTATCCGACTGGTGCCGCATCCTGTGATGTTGGGCTTTGTGAATGGCCTCGCGATTGTGATTTTCCTTGCGCAGATGGGGCAGTTCAAGGTGCCTGGTACGATGGTCGATACGGGCCACGGCATGTCGGGCGGTGAGTGGCTTACGGGGATGCCGCTTTATCTGATGCTGGTGCTGGTGGCGGCGACGATGGCGATTATCTGGGTGATGCCGCGCATTACGAAGGTGATCCCTGCGCCCTTGGCCGGTATCGGGATTGTGGCGGGAGTGGTGATTTTCACGGGCATGGATGTGCCGCGTGTGGGGGATCTGGCGTCCATTCAGGGCGGTTTGCCGAGCTTTCATAATCCGTTTGGTGAGGGTGTTGGCCTTTACGGGACGGCCCTTGCGCCGATTAATATGGAGACGCTGTATATTATCGCGCCTTATGCGGTGATTTTGGCGGCGATTGGTTTGATCGAGAGCTTGCTGACGCTGAACCTTGTGGGGGATATGACCAACACGCGGGGCGGTGCCAGCCAAGAGTGTGTGGCGCAGGGTGTTGCGAATACTGTGACCGGCTTCTTTGGCGGTATGGGCGGTTGTGCGATGATTGGTCAGTCGATGATTAACGTGAAGTCCGGTGGTCGTACGCGCGTGGCGGGGATCGCTGCGGCGGTGTGTTTGCTGCTGTTTATCGTGGTGGCGGCGCCGTTGATCGAGCTTATCCCGCTGGCGGCACTTGTGGGTGTGATGTTCATGGTGGTGATCGGGACGTTTGCGTGGAACAGCCTTACGATTTTGCGCAAAGTGCCGAAGACGGATGTGTTTGTGATCCTGCTGGTGACAGTTGTGACGGTGTACAAAGACCTCGCCGTGGCGGTAGTTGTGGGTGTGATCGTGAGCGCGCTGGCCTATGCGTGGAACAATGCGCGCCGCATCCATGCCAAGACCTATACCACGCCCGAAGGTGCCAAGGTGTATCAGGTGCAGGGGCCGCTGTTCTTTGGCTCTGCTGCTGGTTTTGTGGAGTTGTTCGACATTCACAACGATCCCGACATGGTGATTGTGGATTTCAACGACAGCCGTGTTGTGGACCAGTCCGCCTTGCAGGCGATTGAAGCGATTGCGGGGAAATACGAGGATGCGGGCAAGCGGATCGAATTGCGCCATCTGACGCGCGATTGCCATGCGCTGCTCACCAAAGCCGGGCACTTGATGATCGATAGTGATGATGACCCTGACTACCAGATCGCGGTGGATTACAAAGTGCGCACTGGCGTTCTGGGCGGGCACTGAGCCTTGCGGCGCGGCAGGGATGCTGCGCCGTCGCGATTTCTACGCAGGGTTGCCTCATTTTTGGCTAAGGGGTTTGGCACAATTCGGGTGAAACCGAAGGATGCGACCCCATGCCGACACCCCAAGAGCGCCGATTGATTATTGAGCGGGCCGAGCAGATCGTCAGCTCTGTGTTGCCTGATGATGTGCGCGAAAGCTTAATCGAGCACGGTATTTATAAGCTTGATATGCCTGAGGGGGGCATGATTACTTTGGCCTTTCCGATACGGCGCAGGGATCGACGATCTTTGAGGGGGACCGTGGGGAAGATCTCACCCAATCGGGTTGGGAGGATTATGCCGAGAATATCCACCTTGCCGAGGGTGCATTTTGGATCGCGGAGAACGGCATGGGCGATATTTTTCTGTTGTCGCCTGATGCCGAGGGTGTGGCGCGCCAGCTGGTCTTTTGCGATCATGAGGTTGGCGAGATGTACGTTGTCATGCCGGATATTGAACGGCCGTGGAAAAAGCCTGTCCGTTTGATCCCTCTGGATGGTGCATACGGTCAGGATGCTGAAAAGGAGCATGATGGCGTCCTGCTGTGGGAGGTCGAGCAGGAGGAAGAGATTGCGCCGCCGCCGATCCCCGTTGCGCCTGCGCCTTCTGCCTATCCTGCGCTTGTCTTTGCTTTGTGTGCGGCGGGCACGGTGACTGTAGTGTCGATGTTTATCGGTGTCTTTCTGGCCTACCGCTGGCGCCAGACGGAGCCCCAGAGCACGGTGCATTACACCCGCCAGATCGCGTTTTTCTGGCGGGCGATGATTGGCTGAGGTGTGGCGTTCGCACTGTTGGCAATCTCGGTCGCGCTGGCAAAAAGCGGGAGCGGGGCGGAAGGGGTTGTGGTCTTCAAGACCGCCGTACTCCTCGCGTTCTTTGCGCAACTGGCGTTTACGGTTGCGTGTCTGTTCCACTCCTTCCGCTTGTCCTTGGGGTATATTGCGGGGCGTCCTGTCGCCTGAACAGGGAGTGCAGATGCACTGTTATGTCATGCGGCGGCTCAGGAGGGTGAAGCCAAGGGTGACGGCCACAACATTGCAAGCGCGTGAAAAATCGCAAATAAGTGAGGGGTTTTGGGTTTTAACCAGACGGATGGGAGGGCTTTCGCTGCTGTTTTAGTGTGGAGCGTATGCTTAGGGGGCGAGCCACTTGCCTGCAAAGCCGTCTTCGCGGGTGTAGCCTGCGCGGCGGTGTTGCTCGCCCAAATGGACGAGGTCGAGGGCCGTGACAGTACAAGCCAGCACAGCAAAGCGGCTGCGCTCGGCGGGTTTCTCAAAGGCGTAGACGTGGTCGATAGGTGTGCCGGGATCGGGAAGGGTGCCGTAGGACACGCGCGATCCTGCGGGGATTTGGTCCCATTGGGACTGGACGGCCTCACCTGTCAGGATTTCGACCTGTGCGGTAACGCGGATTTGCAGGTCCGAGCGGGGGATCCAGACGTGTAGGGCTGCGCGCGCGTTGTGGCGCAGGGCGGTGACTTTGTCCGTAACGATGTCGGTGTGGACTTCAAGCGTGCCAGCACTGGGGGAGGCGCCGCGCAGGGCGACTGTGCGCGATTGGGGTGTGCCGTCTGGCCCTATGGTGGCGAAGGTGGGGTAGCGTGCAGGCGCGCGGCGGTCGGCAACACCGCGCGACAGGTGTTGCCATGCTGACGCGAGGAAAGCCGCGAGGTCGTTGGGATCAGTCATGCGGTTTCCTTTTTGCCGGCGAGATCAATCATCGGGGCGGATGATCTCGAAGACTTCGCGCACGGCGGTATAATCGCGGTAACCGAGGCGGCTGAGGGGCACGTATTTGGTCACGTCGAAGCGGCCATCGACGATGCAATCATCGCGCAGATGTACGCCGATAACTTCGCCAAAGCAGACGAAGTTTGCTTCGCCCTCAATCTGGACGATCTGGGTCATGCGGCATTCGAGGGCGGCAGGGGCGGAGGCCACACGGGCGCAATCGATTGCTTCGCAGTCGGCTTTCTCGATGCCTGCATGGGCGAACTCATCCGTGCCGTGGGGCAGGGTGGCGGAGGATTTGTTCATTGCCTCGCGTGCTGCGTATTCCACGATGTTCACGCAAAAGACGCCTGTTTGCTGGATGTTGGCCATGGAGTCCTTGGTGCCTTCCACGTCGTCCTTGATGCCTGTGGAGGCGAACATGACTTGGGGCGGGACGTAGGCCACGCCGTTGAAGAAGGAATAGGGGGCAATGTTATCACGCCCTTGGCCGTCGCGCGTGCTGATCCAGCCGATGGGGCGAGGGGTGACGAGGGCGTTGAACGGGTTGTGGGGCAGGTCGTGGCCGTCTGCGGGGCGGTAGAACATATTCGGGCTCGCTTTTGTTATGATTGAACATAGAGCTAGCGCCGTGATAGGCCGCTGACCAGATAGAAATTCCTTAAAGGACTACCGCCCGTGTACGAGCTTGCCGCTGAGACAGCTGACGACCACTGGGAGGTTGAGGCGCTGTATGACACTTGCTTTGCGCCGGGGCGCACCGCGCTGTCGTCGTATCGCTTGCGCGAGGGGGTGGCCCCTGTCGCAGGTTTGAGCCTTGTGGCGCGGGATGATTTGCGAATTTTGGCAGGTGCGATCCGGTTCTGGCCTGTGGATGTGGGCGGGCATGATGTGCTGCTGCTGGGGCCCGTGGCGGTGCATCCGACGCGTCAGGGCGAAGGCTTGGCCGCGTTGCTGATTGTGACAGCATTGGAGAAGGCAGCGCTGCAGGGTTGGGAGCGGGTGATGCTGGTGGGGGATGCGCCCTATTATGGGCGGTTCGGATTTACGCAGTTGGACGATGTGGTAATGCCGCCGCCGACCAATCCCGAGCGGGTGTTGGGGCGTGCATTGGTTGCGGGCGCGTGGGATGGAGTGACGGGTGAGGTGATGCGCACGCGTTGAAATCCCGCTGTGATCACCCCACATTGGAGCCAGAGGAGAACCCGATGAGTGATGCCAAACTGCCTGTTGCGATTGATGTAGAAGCCGAGTTGGAGCGCATTGCGCGGCGGTATAATGCTGCGGGCGGGGTCGGGATTAATGTCCTCAATGTGATTGGCGGGCAGGCGGAGAACCTGCTGGACCGCTTGCCCGCCTCTGTGCGCAAGCAGTTGGAGGGGGCCACGATCAAGGCGCTTGATCACGCCATGTCAGCCGCGCACAAGAGCCGTGGCAAAGTGCCGGATCAGGCGGCATGGTTGAATTCTGCGGTGTCGATGGGTCTGGGTGCGGCTGGTGGCGCGGGCGGATTACCCACGGCGCTGGCGGAATTGCCTGTGACCACCACGCTGCTTTTGCGCGTGATTGAAGGGGTCGCGGTCGAGCACAGGTTTGATCCCGAGCTGGAATCCGTGCGGTTTGATTGTGTGCAGGTCTTTTCGGCTGCGGGGCCGTTGGCGGAGGATGACGGGTCTGACCTTGCGTTTTTGACGGCGCGGCTGGCGTTGTCGGGCAAAGCGGTTCAGGCGATTATTCACAAAGTGGCACCCCGTTTGGCGGTTGTGTTGGGGCAGAAGCTGGCCGCGCAAGCGGTGCCTGTTTTGGGGGCTGTTGCAGGGGCTGCGACGAATTACGCCTACACCAGCTATTACCACGACATGGCGCATGTGCATTTTGGTCTGCGCAAGCTGGCGATTGAGGCGGATGTGGCCCCTGAAGAGTTGAACAAGCGGTTGGCGGCCAAGATGAAGCTGTTGGTTAAGGCTTAGGCTCCAGCAACTCAACCTCGATGAAAGCACACTCAAAATCATTGGCGCTGATGACGTCATGTGACGTGCCCAGATCGCGGTAGTATGGCACGCCGTTTTGCAGGTGGGCGATGACTGTTTCACCGCCTTCAAGCTCGATCTTGAGTGTGCCGTCGAACAGCGGAATGACCACGTAATCATAGGCATGGGTGTGCCAGCCCGTGTTATCGCCGCTTTTGGCAAAGCGCCATTCGGTGACTTTCACACGCTCGTTTTCGATCTGGACAGTGGCGGTGGCAGTTCCTGTGACAGTGCACATATGACGTTCCATTCAACGGGCGTTTGGTCAAAGATACCTGTTCAGGCCCGCAGATCAAGGGAATGCGCGACACTTGCCTCGAAGAGGCGCTTGGATCATTGTTGAGCCAACAAAGGAACGAGCCATGATCCGTATTTGTCTTTTTGTAGTTGCCCTTTGCGGCAGTGCGCTGCCTTCGGCTGCCGAAGTGCGCTTTGGTAACAATGTGCGGATTGGCGGCCATGATGTGTCAAACCAGACGTTTACCAAGCAAAAGCGCGGCAAGTTTATCATTCACGAGACAACGTCCAAGAACGAGGGCTGTGTCTGGCAGAAGAACCGCGACGGGTCCAAGACCAAGGTCTGTAATTTGAAACGCAAGAAGACCAAAGACACACGCTGAGTTGTTACCGCAATTGATGTTGGCGTGCGTCATCGCCACTGATATTGGCGGGCGTTACCGCCCGACGCTGGTCGGTGCGATTGTGGTGGATTTCAACACAGCAAAGCAGGATGTGCCGACGCGCAGGTTCAGGTCTGTCAAGGCGCGGCGTGTGACCCGCGCGAGCAGGGTTTGACCCCCGATATCAAGAGAGAGGGCAATGCCTGGGCCTGTGCCCTCATGGATGCTGGTGATGCTGGCGGCGAGGATGTTCAGGGCGCTGATGTCGGTTGGGCGTGTGCGGGCGATCATGATGTCTTGGGCTTTGATCCTTAAGCGCATTTTGGTGCCAACGGGGGCGTCGATGGTGGGCAGGATGATCTGGCCTGCACGGAGTTTTAGCGTGGTGAGGCCGTCGGTGTCGTTGCATTGCACGGTGGCCTCAATGACCGAGCCTGCTTCGCGCACACCGATGAGTGGGACAGCGGCGGGGTCGGACATGATATCGCGCAGGGGACCTTGGGCTGCGATTTTTCCATCTTTGAGCAGGACGAGTGTGTCGGCGAGGCGGGTGATCTCTTCAATTGCGTGGCTGACATAGAGGATGGGCAGGTTGAGCGGGCCATCGCGGAGTTGTTCGAGGTAGGGGAGGATTTCGTGTTTGCGGGTGGTATCCAAGCTGGCCAGCGGTTCATCCATAAGCAGCATGCGCGGGGCGGAGAGGAGGGCGCGGCCAAGGGCGACGCGCTGTTTCTCACCGCCAGAAAGAGTGTTGGGCGCGCGGGTGAGGAGTTTGTTTAGGCCGAGCAGGTCGATGACGTCATTGCGGGGGATATTGCTGCCCTTGGGGGCGTAGCGCGTGCCGAAATCGAGGTTTTGGGCAACGGTGAGGTGGGGAAAGAGGCGCGCGTCTTGGAACACTGTGCCGAAGCGGCGTTTGTGGGGGGCGGTGTGGATATTGCGGGTGGTGTCCATGAGGACCTCGCCGCCGACTTCGAGATAGCCTTCATCGGGGCGTAGCAGGCCAGCGACGGCGTTGATGATCGTGCTTTTGCCCGCGCCCGAGCGGCCGAAGAGGGCGGTGATGCCGCTGCCTGCCTCAAGATCGAGATCAAGGGTGAAGTCGGGGAAGTGGTGTTTGAGGCGCAGTTTCATGGTGTACCTGAAATGCGCTGGGCCACTCGGCGGGCTAGCCATTCGGACAGAAAGACCGCGCCCAAGGCCACGGCGCAAGACAAGAGCGCCATTGCGGCGGCTTTGCCCTCACCGCCCGGAATTTGCAGTGCGGTCCAGATGGCGATGGGCAGGGTCTGGGTCTGACCCGGAATGTTGGCGACAAAGGTGATGGTGGCGCCGAATTCGCCCATCGCCTTAGCAAAGCCCATGACGGAACCTGCGAGGATACCCGGTGCGATGAGCGGGAGCGTGACGCGGGTGAAGACGTTTAGGCGGGAGGCACCCAGAGTGGCGGCGGCGTCTTCGATTTTGGGATCTACAGCCTCGATCGCCAATCGCATGGCACGGACCATGAGCGGGAAGCCCATGACGATCGCGGCGAGGACTGCGCCTGTCCATTTGAAGGCCAGCGTGAGGCCGATGGTGGCGAGAGCGGCACCTGCGGGAGCGTTGGGCGAGAAGAGCACCAAGAGGACGTAGCCAGTGACCACAGGGGGCAGGACGAGGGGCAAGTGGACAAGGGCGTTGAGGAGGGATTTGCCCCAGAACTCCTTGCGCGCAAGCACCCATGCGACCGCGAGAGCGAGGGGCACGGCGATGAGTGTGGCCCAGACGGCGACCCAGAGTGACAGGCGCAGGGCCTCCCATGCGACGGCGTCGAGCGTCATGGGGTGAGGCCGTATTTGGTGAAGATAGCGGAGGCTGTTGCGGTGGTGAGGTGGATGAGGAAGGGGCGGCCCGCGTCTGTGATTGCAGCGGCGGGGTAGCGGATGGGAGAATGCGCCTCGGGCGGGACGCGATAGAGAATTTTTACGCGGGGTTCTGCAATGGCGTCAGAGGCGTATACGATGCCCAGCGGAGCAGCCTCTTGGGCCACAACGGCGAGGGCGGCGCGAACATTGTCTGTTTCTGCGATCTGGGGGAGCAAAGCGTCCCATGCGCCAATATGTTGGAGCCATTGCCGCGCATAGCTGCCTGCGGGGACGCCGTCACGCTGGCCCATGGCGAGGCGGTTGTTGTTTAAGGATTTGGTAAGCGTTTGTATGCTTGGCTGGGGTATGAGGGCGCCATCGGGCTTGCCAATGAGGACAAGCTGGCCGCCTGCGACTTCCGTGAGGGTGTCCGTGAGGATCAGGTCCTGTGCTGCCATCCAGTCGGCCCAGTCGCGGTGGGCGAGGATGACCACATCGGCGGGCGCGCCTGCGGCGATCTGGCGGGCGAGGGTGCCTGAGCCAGCAAAGGAGAGAGTGACATCGGCGGGGTAGTCTGCCGCGATCTCGGTCAGGGCGTCGCGCAGGGAAGCGGCCGCGAAGACCGTCACGTCTTGCGCTTGAATCTGGTTTTGGGCCTGCGCATGGGCGGGCAGGGCGACGAGTGTGAGAAGGAGGGCGATAAGGCTGCGCATATGCGGGAGACTATCCGTTAAGCGAGAGGCTGCTGCAAGGGGGCGCGGGGCTGCATCGGGTCGCATCTGGTACTTAGGGGGAAAACCCTGTATGACAGGGGCTTGAGCAGTATTTAAGGATGGGTATCGCGATATGGCAAAGCAATTGCCGATCTCGTTACATGGCGGAGCGAAGGGCAGCGCGCGGACACAGTTTGCGGCGCTGTGCTGGCGTGAGCGGCGCGGCAATGTGCAGATTTTGCTGATTACATCACGCAGGCGCAAACGCTGGATCGTGCCCAAAGGCTGGCCCATGGATGGCAAGACGCCTGCGGAATGCGCGGCTACGGAGGCGTGGGAAGAGGCGGGTGTGCTGGGCAAGGCGAGTGACGATTGTCTGGGGGTATACTCCTATGCGCGGCTGCGTGAGGGGGAGGATGATGTCCCCTGTCTGGCGATGGTTTACCCCGTTAAGGTCAAGTCACTAAAGAAGAAATTTCCCGAACGTAAAGACAGGCGGCGCAAATGGGTCTCGCGCAAAAAGGCAGCCAAGATGGTGCATGAGCGAGCGTTGTCCAAGCTGATAATGGGTTTTTCGCCGCCAAAATCGCCGCCAAAATCTGTTGCAGAAACTGTGCTGAAATCTGCCGAGGCTTCTTGACCAAGCAGGGCGGCGTGACACATCGTTAAACAAGAGCAACCGCAGTCAGGAAAGTGAGCCGATGATCCGTTATGCGCTGAAATGTCGGGAGGGTCATGTGTTTGAAAGCTGGTTCCAATCGGCGCAGGCGTTTGATGCCTTGGTCAAGGCGGGGCATGTAACCTGTGTGGAATGTGGCAGTGTGGATGTGTCCAAGGCGCTGATGGCGCCGCGGGTGGTGGCCAAGGCCGAAGTGACGACCGAGCCAAAAGGCGAACCCGAGCGCGAGGGGGACGCGGACGTGGCCATTGCGCAGATGCGCAAGCAGGTTGAGGAAAATGCGACCTATGTCGGCGGCAATTTCGCACAGAAGGCGCGCGAGATGCATGAGGGGATCTCACCCGAGACGTCGATCTATGGCGAGGCAAGTCTGACCGAGGCGAAGGCGCTGATCGAGGACGGGGTGCCGGTGATGCCATTGCCGTTCAAGCCAAAGCAAAAGCTACAATAATTCAAAGGAATGTGCGGATGACAGTTGTGATTACAGGGGCGAGCCGTGGCATTGGGGCAGGCCTTGCCGAATATTACCGAGCGCAGGGAATTGATGTGACGGGGACCAGCCGCTCTCCCATGGGGGATATCACGCTGGATGTGACGCATCCGAGCAGCCACACAGAGATGGCAGCGGCACTGGGCGATAAGCCTGTGGAGCTGTTGGTGTGCAATGCGGGTGTGTACCTCGACAAGGGGGACGACATCGAGACCGGATATGGTGCGGATCTTTGGGCACAGAGTTTTGCCACCAATGTGATGGGGGTTTTCCTGAGCATTCAGGCGCTGATGCCGCATCTGCGGCGGGCAGGCAATCCGCGCATCGCGATCATCTCGTCCCAGATGGCGTCAAGCGAGCATGCGCCCGGTGGCAGCTATATCTACCGTTCAAGCAAGGCGGCGGTCCTCAATCTGGGGCGCAATTTGGCGACGGATTTGAAGGCAGAGGGGATTGCCGTTGGCATCTATCACCCTGGCTGGGTGCAGACGGATATGGGCGGCGAGACGGCGGCGATTACAGTGGATGAAGCTGTGTCGGGGCTGGTG
Organism: uncultured Sulfitobacter sp.; assembly: GCA_963933905.1. Classification (GTDB taxonomy): domain Bacteria; phylum Pseudomonadota; class Alphaproteobacteria; order Rhodobacterales; family Rhodobacteraceae; genus Sulfitobacter. The sequence continues at coordinate 6,049 of CAWVWS010000042.1, read as the reverse complement.
GAGCGGTTTGCCGCCCTGAGCCTTGAGACGACAGGTTGTTTCGAGACATGGGACGGGCGCGCGCACCCTTACTGATCCTTGTTGCGCAGGCGCGCCGCCTCGCGTAAACGCGGCCCGAGCAATAGGACGAGGGTCAGATGCCTGTATTGGTGATGAAATTCGGTGGCACGTCGGTGGCCACATTGGACCGTATCCGCCGCGCGGCGAAACGTGTGGGCGTGGAAGTGGCCAAAGGCTATGACGTTATCGTCATTGTCTCTGCAATGTCGGGCAAAACCAACGAGTTGGTCGGCTGGGTGAACGAGACTTCGGCGATGTATGATGCGCGCGAATATGATGCGGTTGTGTCGAGCGGCGAGAATGTGACGGCGGGTCTGATGGCACTGACGTTGCAGGAGATGGATGTGTCTGCGCGCAGCTGGCAGGGCTGGCAAGTGCCGGTGCAAACCACCTCGACCCATGCGGCAGCGCGGATCGAGGCGATCCCGCCCGAGAATATCATGGCGAAGTTTGCCGATGGCATGCGCGTGGCGGTTGTTGCAGGCTTCCAAGGGGTTAGCCCCGAAGGGCGGATTACCACGCTGGGGCGCGGGGGCTCGGACACAACTGCGGTTGCTTTTGCTGCTGCGTTTGAGGCGGAGCGCTGCGATATCTACACGGATGTGGACGGGGTTTATACGACCGATCCACGGGTTGAGGCCAAGGCGCGCAAGCTCGATAAAATCTCGTTCGAGGAGATGCTGGAACTGGCGTCTTTGGGTGCGAAAGTATTGCAGACGCGGTCGGTTGAATTGGCGATGCGCTATAAGGTCAAGCTGCGGGTGCTGAGCAGTTTCGAGGAACAAAGCGACGATGCTGGTACGCTCGTTTGCGATGAGGAGGAAATAATGGAAAGCAATGTGGTAGCGGGCGTGGCGTTCAGCCGCGACGAGGCGAAGATGACGCTGGTGTCGGTTGCAGACCGTCCGGGGATTGCGGCGGCGATCTTTGGTGCGTTGAGCGAAGGCGGCGTAAACGTCGATATGATCGTACAGAACATCGCGGAAGAGGGGCGCACGGACATGACGTGGTCTTGCCCTGTGGATCAGGTGAAACGCGCGGACGTGGCGATGCAGAAAGCGGCAGCCGACGGTGTGATAAACTATGACGAGCTGATTGCCGACGAGGGTGTTGCCAAGGTGTCAGTGGTGGGCATCGGGATGCGGAGCCACACGGGCGTTGCGGCCAAGATGTTCAAGGTCCTGTCGGACGAGGGTGTGAACATCAAAGTCATCACCACCTCCGAAATCAAGATAAGCGTTTTGATTGATCGCAAATATATGGAGCTTGCAGTGCAGGCGCTGCATGATGCGTTCGAGTTGGACAAGGCAGGCTGAATTATCCGAATCTGAATTTCGGTAATTTCAATATTTAATAATATGTTGCGTGAAAGAGCTAAGGTTATGCCTTAGCTCTTTTTGCGTTGTGAGCCATTCATGGTGATTGCGTGTTTCTCTCTCCCCATCCGGTGGCAAAGGGGTTATGATCGCCTTTAGGCAATGACTGGGGAGCGGCATGGCAGAACGGACAGAGAGCGATAGTCGCAAGCTGCTGGGGCGTCTGCGGGATGCCATGGCAGGCGACGATGCCGGTCAGGCGCGGCTTGATAAAATCACCCATTTGATCGCGACCTCGATGGGCTGCGAAGTGTGTTCGATCTATCTGTTTCGGGATGAGGACACGCTTGAGCTTTGTGCGACCGAGGGCCTCAAGAAGGATGCGGTACACCAGACACGGATGAAAATGGGCGAGGGCCTCGTGGGGCGTGTGGCCAAGCGGCGGCGTGTGATCAACACACCTGACGCGCCGCAAGCCAGAGGCTTTCGCTATATGCCGGAGACGGGCGAGGAGATTTTTTCCAGCTTTCTTGGTGTGCCGATCCAGCGCTTGGGCGACACTTTGGGCGTGCTGGTGGTGCAGTCCAAGACGGCCCGGGAGTTCAATCCTGACGAGGTTTACGCCCTTGAAGTGGTGGCGATGGTGCTGGCCGAGATGACCGAACTGGGCGCATTTGTCGGCGAAGGGGCGGCCATGTCGGCCCGCCACAGCCAGCCCGTTATGATGCGCGGGACAGTCGCGCAAGAGGGTGTGGCCGAGGGCCATATCTGGCTGCATGAGCCGCGTGTTGTTGTATCGAATTTGATCTCGGATGATCCCGAGAGCGAGGCCAAGCGGTTGACCGAGGCGGTGGATACGCTGCGGTTGAGCGTGGATCAGATGATGACCATGTCCATGGGCGACAAGGACCAGCAGGAGGTGATCCAGACCTACCGCATGTTTGCCAATTCCAAAAGCTGGATGCAGCGGATGCAGGCGGATATTGTGCAAGGCCTGTCGGCGGAAGCAGCGGTGGAGAAAGAGCAATCGCTGGCGCGGTCGCGTATCGGGCAATCCTCGGACAGCTATATGCGTGAGCGGCTGAGCGATTTGGATGATTTGTCGAACCGTTTGCTGCGAATTTTGACGGGGCAAGGGTCCAATACGGGGGCAGAAATGCCGAGTGATCCGATCCTCGTGGCGCGCAATATCGGGCCTGCGGAATTGTTGGAATACGGGCGTAGCCTGCGCGGAATCGTTTTGGAACAAGGCTCTGTCGGTTCTCATGCGGCGATTGTGGCGCGTGCGCTGGCGATTCCGCTGATTGTGCATGCGGGGCGGATTACGAATGAGGCGCTCAACGGGGATCACGTAATGATCGACGGGGAGCAGGGGATTGTGCATCTGCGCCCAGAGGACAACGTCGCCACGGCGTTTCGGGACAAAATCGCGATGCAGGCGGCGGCGCAGGAGCGCTATACCTCTATTCGCGATAAGCCTGCTGAGACGAAATGCGGCAATATCATCGGGATGCAGATGAATGCGGGTCTGATGGCGGACCTGCCGTCCCTGCAAAGCTCTGGTGCGGAGGGCGTTGGCCTATTTCGCACAGAATTACAATTTCTAGTGCGTAATAAGATGCCAAGACGCTCTGAATTGAGTGAATTGTATAAGCGCGTTCTTGATGCGGCGAAGGGAAAACGGGTGGTTTTCCGCACGCTGGACATCGGTTCGGACAAGGTGCTGCCCTATATGAAGCCCAACGACGAGCCGAACCCTGCGCTGGGATGGCGGGCGATCCGCGTGGGGCTGGATAAACCTGGTATCATGCGGATGCAGTTGCAGGCGTTGTTTCGGGCGGCCAATGGTGGGCCGCTGACGGTGATGTTTCCCTTTGTGGCGCAGTTCGAGGAATACCGCGCGGCGCGTGCCGAAGTGGACAAGACGCTGGTGCGCGAGAAGAAGCTGGGCCATGTGGTGCCGTCCTCGATCGAGGTGGGGGCGATGCTGGAGACGCCGAGTTTGGCCTTTGCGCCTGACAAGTTTTTTGAGGAAGTCGAGTTTTTGTCGATTGGTGGCAATGACTTGAAGCAGTTCTTCTTTGCGGCGGACCGCGAAAACGAACGGGTGCGCAAGCGGTATGACACGTTGAACGTGAGTTTTCTGACCTTTTTGGAAGGCATCGTGAAACGCTGTGAGGCCTCCAATACGCCTGTGTCGTTCTGCGGGGAGGATGCGGGGCGGCCTGTTGAGGCGCTTTGCTTTGCGGCGATCGGGTTCCGGACTTTGAGCATGCGCCCTGCCTCTATCGGGCCTGTGAAAAGTCTTTTGCGGCGCTGTGATTTGGGCGAAGTGCGCGCAGTAATTGAGGATGCCCGTGAACGCGGGGAAATGTCTGTGCGTGAGTCTGTGATGGCCTATCTGCGGACGCAGTATTGAGGCTGTGGATATCTGTTAGAAGATCCGCATTAGCAGTTTCGTATAATCCGCTGGTAGAATTTTGATATTTTGATTTATCCACAGAACTTGCATTCTGTGGATAAATATTCCTGACACGATTTTGGGATTAGCGGCCAACAGAGCCTTGTTGAATTTTCGCGCTATGCTAGCATTCTGTCCAGATACTCTCGCAAAAGGCTGGTTGGATTGAAGAAAATACTTATCGGAGTGGTGGCTTGTGTGCTGCTGTTGGGGGCGGGTGGCTATGTCGCGACGCAGGACCGTGGGGCAACCCACGCAGGGCTGAAGGCGAGTGACCTGCCGCCGCTTATTCCGACGCGTGCGTTTTATGCAAATCTCAACGCCGATTCCCAATTTGTCGTCTTGGGGGATGGTAAATATGTGGTTTTCCAGCGGGCCACCATGACGGACCGGAGTTTTGCGGTGCGTGAAGTGGGGAGTGACGAAATCCTTGGTGAGTTGCCGTTGGATATTGTGGGGCTGCGTTGGCATCCGACAAAACCGCTGGTGCGGTTTATTCATCAGGGACATGACTGGGAGGTTGACCCCTTTGCGCCGTCGCGTCGCAACTGGAAGCAGATCAGCCCGTCAAAACTGTCGGGGGGCTAGCTCAAAAACCGGATCGCGATGGATGACGAGATGCGGATCCTGACGTGGGGCAAGACGACGACCCGAGCCACGCAAGCGATGTGGCTGGTCTCTCAGGATGGAAAGAGTGCCGAGCAGATCGCGGATGGTACGGAGCAGACGCGCTATTGGGTTTTTGACGATGACTTCAATCCTGTGCTGCGCCTCGACAGCCTTGATCCTGCCACCGAGCGGCTGTTTCGGAAGACGGAGGATGGCTGGCGCAAATTGATAGATATTAGTCTGGATGACGCGTTTTTCCCTGTCTCGTCTGTGCGTGCGGACGGGACTGTGTTGATCCGCTCGGCGCGGGGGCGCGACAAGGCGGCATTGGTTTCGTTTGACGTCGATACTGGTGTCGAGGCTGTGGTTCTGGAAAATCCGGATGCGGACATCAATTGGCCCACCAATCTGACCTATTCGTTTGAGCCTGATCTGATCCGGATGGGCCCCAACACCAAAGATCGCATTGCGCTGACGCCACGGGGGCAGGTGTTTTTGGACATTATCGGCCAATTCCCCCAGCCTGTTGATCTGCAGACGACTGTTCCGTCATCATCTGGGCGATATTTGACCCAAGCGCTTTCTGTGCAGGGTAAGTCCATTATTTATCTGCTGATTGACCTTGAGGAGAAGTCATATGTCACGCTGGCGGAGCATCCGCTGCGGGCCTACGGCGAGCACCTTTTGCAAGAGCGGGCGGTGACATTTACGGCGCGGGACGGGCTGGAGATTCCAGCGGTGATGACGGTGCCCGAGGGTGTTGAGGGGCCTGTGCCGTTTGTCGTGTATGTGCATGGCGGACCTGCACTGCATATCAATCTGGGCTACGGGCATTTTACGCAAATGCTGGTGAACAGGGGGTATGGGGTGTTGTCGGTGAATTACCGTGGCTCGACGGGGTTCGGTAAAGAGTTCCAATCCAAAGGGTTCCGTGCGTTTGGCCGTGCGATGCAGGATGACGTGAGCGACGCTGCGCGCTGGCTGATAAATGCGGGGCTTGCTGATCCAGAGGCGCTGGCCGTGATGGGAGAAAGTTATGGCGGATATTCAGCCGCGATGGCGATGACGCAGGAGCCTGATTTGTTCAAGGTCGGGATTGTGGAGTTTCCGATGCTGGATGTTGCGTTCCAGACGCGCCATTACCCTGCGTTCGGGGAAAGCGGGATGAACGCGTGGTGGCGGTATTTCGGGAAGATCGACGCGCTTCCAGATGTTGAGCTGATGCGGAAATATTCGCCGATCAATCGGGTAGAGGATATTCATGGCCCGATACTGGTCTTGGGGGGTGTGAAGGATCAGATCACGGCGATCCAGCAGGTCAGGGATTTTGAAGAGGCGGCTGGCGCGGCGAACAAGCCTGTGAGCATGCATTACTTTGAAGATGCGGGTCATGGGGTGAGCCACTGGCGCGACCAATTGAGACGGGCGCGGCTGACCAAGGATTTTCTGGCCGAGCATTTGGGGGGTCGTTCCGGCGGGTTCGAGTTTGCCGAGCGTGCGCCGGGGTTTGTGAAATAGGGCGTCGGGGTTATTGCCCTGCGCGTAACCGTCCCAGAACGTCCAGCCCCTGACCGTGCAGCCAGTGCAGCAGGTCGATAAACAC
>CAWVWS010000041.1:0-20023 GCA_963933905.1 uncultured Sulfitobacter sp. | reverse complement strand
CCCAGCGTTATCCGCGCCCTGCGATCCAGCCCAGAACACTCGCCGCCAGCAGACCGTTGCCTGATAGATATCCGCTGTCCGATGTGCCTGATACGCCAACAGCAGCACCGCCCGTGGCATAGAGATTGTCAAAAATACCGCCGTCGGTTTTGCGCACCACAGCGGTCTCGGGGTCTATGTCGAGGCCCCCTTGAGTATGAAACAGTGCGCCCGTGACTTTCACAGCGCAAAATGGCGGCTCGAGGCGCTGACCCGCCCAAGCGCGGCCAAAGCTGTCTGTTCCTGTGGTGGGTATTGCGTTCACTGTACTCCGAAGACGCCCTTGGGGCAAAGCGCATTTCATTTCGAGTGCCTCAAGGGTGTCGGCCCAGACAAGTGCGCCTTGGCTCTCGGCATTTTTGAAATCGGCAAATTGGCGTGCAATATCCGCGATGCGGCTGTCAAAGACCGACCATGCATGACCTTCAGGCTGCCCCAGCACTGCGCGCGCGGCTTCGGAATATCCCTGTGCTTCGTTCCAAAAACGGTCTCCCTCACGGTTGACCTGAAAACCGCCTTCGGTGATGACGGCCCACGTGATGAGAATGCCGTGGGGGTGGGCGACGTTGCCGTGGCCCTGATAGGCCCCCAGATGCCGCGTCGCTGCGCCCAGTTGTGCGCCCCATTCCACTGCCTCGCCGTTGTTGCCATCATGGCCGAACCACAATCCGCTGTCGATTTCGGGCATGTATTGCGTCACCATCGCGCGGTTTCCGCCAAAGCCGTTGCAGGCCAGAACGACCCGCGCTGCCCCAATCGTTTCATATGCGCCGTCTGGGCGTTGAACCTGCACGCCGTGCACTTTTGCACCCTCGGCAAACAGAACGGTCGCGCGGCGCTCACAAATCATCGGAATGCCCAGCTGCTCGATGCGGCTGCGCAGGGCGTCGATCAGCTCGGCCCCCGATCTGCTCGGCAGGCCGTGCATGCGCCGCCGCGAATGACCCGGGTAGTCAAAGTCGGTCACCACGGAAAAGGGCAGCCCATGGGTTTGTGCCAACCAGTCGATCACGGTGGCGGAATGCTGTGCCAGTGTGTTGACCAAACCTTGCTCGTTCTCGTCGTGCGCTTTGCGCTGGATGTCAGCGGCGAACAGTGCTGGATCATCTTCAATGTCCGCAACTTTTTGAAACGTGGTCCCCGCAGCTGGGATGAGGCCTGCGCTCAGAGCGGTGGAGCCTGCGGGCAGGGGGTCCGCCTCGATCACCATAACATCTTGGGCTGCTTCATGCGCGCTGAGTGCTGCGATCATACCCGCAGCCCCTGCACCGATGATTAGCGTGCCAACGTCAATATCATACGCCTCCAGCGGGGGCGCGATCTCAGGTGTTGCCGTCATAACGCTTTCCCGTCGCGAGCATATCTGACGTTCCAATCGCCTCGTTCAGCCCGTCGAAATCATACATGCGTTCCTTGAACGGTGTGTTTGATCCCGCTTCTTTCAGGCTGCGGTAATAGTCATTGGCCGTGCGTGCCAAGGCCCGCACAATTCCGCCCGGAAAGATCACGATATCGAAACCCATTGCTTGCAAATCTTGCGCAGAGGAGATCGGCGTGGCACCGCCCTCCACCATATTGGCAAGCAGGGGGACTTGTCCGCGAAATGTCTCGGGAATGCGCCCCAACTCGTCGCGGTCGCGCGGCGCTTCAATAAAGAGTACATCGGCGCCTGCCTCGACATAGGCGCTGGCGCGGTCCATTGCGGCGTTGAACCCCTCCACAGCAATAGCATCCGTGCGTGCGATAATCAGCGTGTCATGACGGCGTGCATCGGCCATGGCCGCAATCTTGCCCGTCATCTCCGCGGCGGTAATGAGTGATTTGTCCGACAGATGCCCACAGCGCTTGGGATAGGTCTGGTCCTCTACCTGTAGTGCCGCAGCACCTGCACGCTCGTATGATACCATCGTGCGGCGTGCATTGAGCGCATTACCAAACCCCGTGTCGGCGTCCATGATGACAGGTAGGTCTGTGCGGTCGGCGATAAGCGCCATCGTGTCAGCCATCTCGCTGGCTGTGCTCAACCCGATATCAGGGCGGCCCAGCCGCGTGTAAGCGACAGCAGCACCAGACAAATACAGCGCCTCGAACCCCGCATCCGTGGCAAGGGCGGCGGTCAGCCCGTCATAAATGCCGGGGGCGATCAGGATTTCCGAAGCTTTCAGTCGTGTCCGTAAACTCATGGTTTGCCTCCGATCTCGGCCGTGGCCTCGGCGCAGGTCATGACCCGCGTGACAGAGCCGAGCGAGGTAATGGTCGCCTCATGCACGTCGGTTTTGAACGCAGCGCACCCATCTGACAGCATGACGGTATGAATGTCGCGCAGATGGGCGTCGCGTAGCGTGCTGGCCACGCCGCCGTTTGTGACGATCCCGCCGACGATCAGCGTATCGACGTCCATCGCCCGCAGGATGTATTCCAGCCGCGTCTGATAGAAGGCGGAGTAGGCGACTTTCTCGATGGTGAAATCCGCAGGCTTGAGCGTGTCGACCAGATCATGACCAAACCCGCCGGGGGTAAAGTCGCCTTTGGTTAGGAACGGGCGCAGCTTTCGCAAATGCTCTGCAATCAGCGGCTCACCGCCACGTCCCGGTACCAGCGTGAACTGTGCCGAAATATAGCTACCCCCCGCTGCAACAAGGGCATCACGCAGCGGCGCGATGCGGTCGGGTAGGGCGGCAATGGCAGGTGCGGATTGTCCCGCACGGCCATAGGCCCCTTCGGGGTGGAGAAAGTCGTTCTGCAAATCAATCGTCAGGAGGGCGGTGCGCTGGGCGTTCATGGGTCTTCCCTTTCGATCACGGTATTGCCGAAGGCGTCCACGCGGCCTGCAAGTTCAGGCTCAATGAGGACGGTGGTGTCGGGCTGCTCCAGAATGGCAGGGCCGGAGATGACGGCACCCACAGGCAATTCGAGCCGCGCATATATTTTAGTCTCATGCCATGCGCCGCCGAAATACACCTGCCGCGTGCCGCGCAATGCCGCCTCTACAGAGCCGCCTTTGGGCGCTAATGTGGAGAGATCAAAACGGGGGCGCTTTCCCGTCACCGCCGAGCGCAGGTTGATTACGCGGCGCACACCGCCCTCCAACAGACGGCCATAGGTTGCACGGTAGGCGGTATCAAACGCTTCACCAATCGCGCCCTCGGTCGGGGCGATCACAAGACCGTCCTCAACAGTGACGGTGAGCGGCACACTCACAGTATGGGTCTGGCCGAGGTAAGCCATGTCGAGGGTGAAGGACGTCTTGCGCGCTTCAAACGTAGTGCGCGAGGCCTCCAGCATGGCAAGGCCCTGATCCACATGGCGTTGCATATGCGCGGCCAGTGTTGTGGTGTCGATCCCGTCCAGCATCGAATTCAGCGTTTGCACAAAATCCTGCCGCATATCGGCGATCACACAGCCCATTGCAGAGGTGACACCCGGATAGCGCGGCACAATGGCACGGGCGAGGCCAACATCATGTAGCATTGCCCCCGCATGAAGCGCACCACCACCGCCAAAAGGCATGAAGGCAAAGCGTTTTGGATCGAATCCGCGCTCAACAGAGACAAGGCGCAGCGCACCCGCCATGCGGCTGTTGGCGACGCGCAGGATCGCTTCGGCAGCAGTTAGTGCATCAAGGCCGAGCGGCTTGCCCACATGCTCCTCAATCGCAGCTAGTGCGGCATTCACATCAAGGCGGGTGAGTTTTCCGCCAATGGGATTATCAGGGTCGATGCGGCCCAGCACCACATTGGCATCGGTGACAGTGGGCCTTGTGTTGCCTTGACCGTAGGCCACAGGCCCGGGAGTGGACCCCGCGCTCTCTGGTCCAATGTTGAGCAATCCGCCCTTGTCCACCCACGCGATGGAGCCGCCGCCTGCGCCAATCGTTGTAATCTCGATCATGGGGGAGCGGACGACCATGCCGAAATCAATCGAGGTTTGCTGGCTCAGCATGCTTTGCCCCTGCGCGATGAGGGAGACGTCAAAAGACGTGCCGCCCATGTCGCCAGTGATCACATCGGGGAAACCTGCGGCTTGCGCGATGTAGCCTGCGGCGACAACACCCGCCGCAGGCCCTGAGAGGGCCGTGCGAACAGGCAGCTTGGTCGCTGTATCCACATCCATCACGCCGCCGTTGGATTGCACGATCATGAACTCGCCAGCAAAGCCGCCGCCCTTCAGGGCTGTCTCGAGGCGTGCGAGATATCCCGAGACTTCAGGCTGCAGATAGGCATTGAGCGCCGTGGTTGAGAACCGCTCGAACTCACGAATTTCGGGCAGGATTTCGGAGGAGCTGGAGACATGGGCGTTGGGCCAGACTTCGCGCACGGCAGCGACAGCCAGTGCCTCATTCTCTGGATTGGCATAGGCATTAGCAAAGAGTACGGCCACCGCAAGGCAGTCGTCATCCATGAGTTGTCGTGCAGCTGCGCGCACCGCATCGAGATCAACGGGCACACGGATAGTGCCGTCTGCAAGCGTGCGTTCAGGCACTTCCAAGCGCTGGGCGCGATCCACGATAGGCGTGAAATCACCCCGCAAGCCCCACGTGCGCGGACGGTCGCGGCGGCGCATTTCCAACACGTCGCGCAGACCTTGGGTGGTGATGATGCCTATCTTGGCGCCCTTTCGCTCTAGCAGAGCGTTGGTGCCAGCGGTTGTGCCATGCACCACGACAGAAACACCGCCGAGGTCATCTACACGCGAGCCAATCCCGCTGAGGAACCCCTCGGACTGGTCGGGGCGCGAGGTGGGGACTTTGGCGACTTCGGCCAGTCCAGTTGCCTCATCCAGCACAAAGATATCCGTGAAGGTGCCGCCAACATCGACGCCGATCATCTTATTCATGGGCATCTTGCTCATCGGGGGACCTCCTGCCATGCGGTGCCGTATGTTTCATCCGCCTTCTGTGCACTGACCAGTCCTGCGGCAACGTCTCGTGCCACTGCGGCAGGAGCGCGCGCTGAGGCTGGGCCATAACCGCCACCACCTGGGGTTTCTAATCTTACAGACTGCCCTTGCTCCAGCCGGATACCGACCATCTTTGAGGCCATTGGCGGGTTGTGCCAGCCGTCTGCCTGCTCATAGCTAAACACGTTGAGCGCGGCATCCCCGCCACCTGCAACGCCTGTGGGGGCATAGCGCCCACGCTCCCCGAACAGGAACGCCTTTGCGCCATTCCCCTCCAGCACTTCGATCTCGTAGACCGCACCAAGCCCGCCTCGGTGTGTGCCAGCGCCTGCACTGTCAGGGCGCAGCGCCCATTGTTTGAACATCACGGGATATGCCGCCTCAAGAATTTCCATGGGCGGGATCGTGGCCGTGGAGATCGGCGCATTGCCGTGGTTCAGGCCGTCCCCATCGACCGATCCGCCATGCCCACCGCCATAAAAGCTGAACATGACCCAAGGCTTGCCATTGTCGCGTGTGCCTGAAATCGAGAGCGCGTTGATCGTGCCGTAAGCATTGGCGACCACACGCTCAGGTGCTGCTCCCGCAGCGGCGGCAAAGATCACGTCAATCATGCGCAGGATTGTCTCGGTATAACCGCCGACGGGCGCGGGGAAGGGGGCGGAAAGCAGTGATCCTTCGGGTATCTTGACGGTAATGGGCCGCATCACACCTGAATTTGCAGGCAGGGCGGGGAAGATATGTTTGATCGCCACATAGGCTGTGGCCACAGCCGTGGGCAGTGCGATGTTCACAGGTCCTGCACAGCGCGGTGTGGTCCCTTCAAAATCAAGCGTCATCGTATCGCCCGAAATCTCCAACGCTACTGTGATTGGCAACGGGACATCGGTGATGCCATCGTTGTCGAGGTAGTCAGTCGCGGTCCAGCGCCCGTCAGGCAGCGTTGTCAGTTCTGCGCGCATCAAGGTCTCGGCGCTGTTTTGCAGTGCATCCAAGCCCGCGCGAACCGTGTCCGCACCATAATCATCCAGCAGCTCGTCCATACGGCGTACACCAAGGTCGAGTGCGCCGAGTTGACCGTTCAAATCACCCTGCGCCGATTGCGGCAGGCGCGTGTTGCGCATGAGGATGTCGATGATGTCGGTCTGGATCACACCCGCTTTTGCCAGACGCACGGGCGGGAGTACGAAGGCCTCCTGAAACGCATCCGTCGCGGCGGGATTGTAGTTACCCGGCACCGCGCCGCCCACGTCATGCCAATGACCGACAGAAGCGAGATAGCAAAACAGTTTTCCCTCATTATAGTAGGGGCGCACAAGGCGCATATCGCTCAAGTGCGTGCCGCCCAGATGCGCATCGTTGAAGATGTAGATGTCGCCATCCTCAAGGTCGCCATTCACGGCGGCTTTGTCGATCACGGCCTTCACTGCAAAACTCATCACACCCACAAAGATGGGTAAGCCTGATTTGCCCTGCACCAGCGTATCGCCAGACACTGCGTGGTACAGGCCGTGGCTTGCATCATGTGCTTCGGCGATAATGGGGTTAAAGGCTGCACGAAACAGTGTCGCGTCCATCTCATCCGCGATCTGTTCCATGCGGCCTGCAAGAACCGCCAAGGTGATGGGATCAATCTCTGCGCTCATGTCATTCCCTTATGTTCGGATATATCGTTCCAGACGTCCTGCCGCGTGAGCAGCCCTTCGGTCACTTCGAACCGATCGATAAAGCGGATGCCCTCAAACGGTGTGCCGTCTGGCCATTCGCCGCTCAATGTGCCGCGACAATAAACGATCGCCTCCGCGCCCTCGGACTGCATTGCGTCAAACCCGTCATAGGTTTTGGTCACAAAGCGGTAGCGGGGGGCTGCCCATTCGATCAGTTCCGCAAGGCTCTGCATTTGTTTGCTGCCCGGGAAGGTCATGGTGAAGCCGAGCCCAAGCATGGAGTGCGCCGTCTCCAGATCGCGGTCCTGCATTGCCGCAAGGAAACGGCGGACTATGTCAGAAGGATCGGGCAAAGCCGGCGCCGGCGTGCGGTGTGTGCGTCCGCGCATATATGCGGCGGCGGGCATCTCGTGGATCATGACTGTCACGGCTTCGGGGGGCGCAGGCACAACGATACGTATTGCGTCAGTCAGGGCCTCACCCATACGGGTTTTGTCAGCGTCACTATATCCTTTTAGGATATGGAGTTCGAGTATCGGCATGGCACACTCCGTAAAACCTGTATCTTTTATAATATAGATATATGGGTGTGAATAGAACAAATATTTCGATATTTTGAATACAGTTTTCTTGCATTTGGGGAAAACGTCGATAGGCTGATTGCAAATCGAGGAATCTTATCCGCAATGACTGCCAAGTCTGTCGTCCCATCAGCGAACAGCCTTCCGGAGGGAGGCAAGGCACGGCGTGTCTATTTGCAGCTGCTCGACGCAATTACACGCGGCACATATCCTGACGGTACGGTTTTGCCTGCCGAGCAAAAGCTCGCGGTCGAACTTGATGTGTCTCGGGTCACCCTGCGCCGTGCGCTGGATGCGCTTGAGGGGGAGGGGTTGATTGACCGTCGTGCTGGCGCGGGGACGCGGGTGCGCGCACCTGCGCAGCGCCCCTCGATGGCGGCGGATTTCACGAACCTGATGCCGCAAGTGGTCCAGATGGGTCATGAGACAACAGTGCGGTTATTGTCGTTCAGCTATGGCGTGCCGCCTGCAGCAGTTGCCGAGGCGATGAAAATGTCCCCGGCGGCCAATGTGCAAACCGCTGTGCGCCTGCGCCTCATTGAAGGGCAGCCCTTCTCGCATCTCACCACCTATGTGCCAGAGCATATCGCGCAGAATTATTCGGAATCGGAACTGGCCACATCGCCCCTGTTCCGTTTGCTTGAACGGTCAGGCGTCGAAGTCGAGACAGCAGATCAAAGTGTCAGCGCGACACTCGCGTCACCAGATGTGGCAGGGCATTTGGGGCTCAGCGTTGGTGCGCCACTCCTGATGCTCAACCGTGTGGTGCGCGATGCGCAGGGGCGCGGTGTCGAATACCTTGCCGCCCTGTACCGTCCTGACATGTTCAAACTGGAAATGACGCTGAGCCGTGTGGGCGCGGGCGATGCACGCCATTGGGAGCCTGTGGTGAACCCCACACGCGCGGAGGCGGCTGAATGAGTGCGGCAGGCACCCTTTTGGACAAGCTGTGGGGCGCGCATGAAATCATGTGTCGTGAGGATGGCACTTCATTGCTGTGGGTGGATCGTCACCTAGTGCACGAAGGGTCGCATCACGCATTCGCCAAACTCGCGGATCGCAAGATGACAGTTGCAGAGCCTGCGCTGACCTTCGGTGTCGTGGATCACTATGCGCCAACCCGTGCAGGGGACGTCGCGTCTGATATCCGCCGTATGATTAAGACATTGGGCGGGAATGCCCGCGCGGCGGGGATCAAGCTGTTTGATCTGCATGATCCTGCGCAGGGGATTGTCCATGTGATCGGCCCTGAACAAGGGCTGACCTTGCCTGGCTCTCTGGTGAATTGCGGCGACAGCCACACCTCGACTCATGGCGCATTTGGTGCGCTGGCCTTTGGTGTGGGGGCGACTGAAGTAGCGCATATCCTTGCGACCCAGACGATCTGGCAAAAGCGGCCCAAGACCATGCGCATTACTTTTGATGGTGCGCTGGGAGCAGGTGTCACGGCCAAGGATATGGCGCTGCACTGGATTGCGGCACTTGGCGCGGACGGGGCGCAAGGTTATGCCGTGGAATATGCGGGTGAGGCTGTGCGGGCGCTCAGCATGGAAGGTCGTATGACCCTGTGTAATCTGAGCATTGAAGGTGGCGCGCGCATGGGGATGATTGCACCTGATGCAGTGACTTATGACTACGCGAAAGGCCGTCCTTTTGCACCGGAAGATGATGCTTGGGATGCCGCAGTAGTGGATTGGAAGCTGCTCCACTCGGATGCGGATGCTGAATTTGACCATGAGGTACGTTTTGATGCAGCGGCAATTGCGCCTACTGTCACATGGGGTACGTCGCCCGAGGATGCGTTGCCTATTTCGGGGCATGTTCCTCAGAGTGAGGGCGCAAAGAACATCTCCGCGACATTGGAATACATGGGGTTAGAAGCGGGGATGCCGCTGAGCCAGATCGCTGTTGATCAAGTCTTCATTGGCTCTTGCACAAATGGCCGCATCGAGGATTTGCGCATGGCGGCCAAAGTGCTGGAGGGGCGTTGTTCCGTTGTGCCGGGCCTTGTCTCACCCGGCTCAATGCAAGTGAAAAAGCAGGCGGAAGAGGAAGGGTTGGCGCAGATATTTGTGCAGGCGGGTCTGGAATGGGCAGGTGCTGGATGCTCCATGTGCGTGGGCATGAACGGTGATCTGGTTGACGCGGGCAAGCGCTGTGCCTCCTCCACCAACCGCAATTTCAAAGGGCGGCAGGGGCGCGGTGCGCGTACCCATCTGATGAGCCCAGCAATGGTCGCAGCGGCCGCTGTCACAGGCCATCTGACTGATGTACGCCCCTTGCTGGAGGGGCGTATATGAGCGGCTGGAAAACCCTGAGCGGCACGGCAGTCGCCTTGCCCCAAAGCAATATCGACACCGACCAGATCATTCCTGCTCGTTTCATGTCCCAGCCGCGGAGCGAAGGTTATGGCGGCTTCCTGCTCCATGACGTGCGCAGGGCACAGCAGGGCCACCCGCTTGATCGTTATGCGCCAAAAGTGCTGGTCGCGGGGCGGAATTTTGGAAGTGGCAGCAGCCGTGAAGCGGCGGTTTATGCGCTGGTTGACTATGGCATCAGTGCCGTTTTCGCCCCCAGCTTTGGCGATATTTTTGCGGGAAATGCCGTGAACAACGGCTTGCTTGCAGCGCAGGTTGACGAAGATATGGCCACGTCATTGATCGCCGCCATGGGCGAGGGGGCGTGCGAGGCGGAGGTTGACCTCACCTCAGGTCGCGCGGTGATTGCAGGGCATGACCTGGCCTTTGACCTTGATCCTGTGCGCCGCCAGAAATTGATCAACGGCTGGGATGATATCGATCTGACCGCCCAGTATTCCGACCAGATAAAGACGTTTCGCGCAGCGCATCTTGCCGCGCGCCCGTGGGCCATGCCCGAAATCTAAATCACCATCAATGGCGCAAAACGCGCCGCTCAACAGGGAGAAAGACCAAATGAAACATACACTTCTCGGCGGTATCCTTGCCACAACAGCACTGGCAGGTACGGCCTATGCCCAAGAGACGATTACCGCAGTTCACGCCTTTCCTGAATCGCTGATCTACACCAAATCCTTCCTCGAGTTCGTCGATAAGGTGAACGCCGCAGGCGAGGGTATCGTACAAATCGAAGTGCGCGGCGGACCAGAGGCCATCGGCATGTTCCAGCAGCCTGACGCGGTCCGCTCTGGCGTGGTCGATATGGTTTACACACCGGGCAGCTTTTATGCCGGTGCCTTGCCGGAAAAAGACGCGCTTGTAACCTCGAACAAAGTCGCCTCCGAAGTGCGCGAGAATGGCGGCATTGAACTGATCGACCAAATTCACCAAGAGAAAATGGGTGTAAAGTACCTCGGCTGGTTCGACAGTGGCGTCTGCTACAACCTTTGGACTCGCGATGCACCCACACTTGATGACGGCGGAAACCTTGATGTGTCAGGTCTCAAGCTGCGCGGCAACGCGGTCTATAACGCCTTCTTCACCGACTATCTTGGCGCTCAGGTCATCGACCTACCCACCACCGAAGTCTACTCCGCGCTGGAGCGTGGCGTGGTGGATGCAACGGGTTGGACGCAGATCGGCCTGATCGACCTCAAGTGGAACGAGTTCCTGAACTACCGCATCGAGCCGTGCTTCTTCTCCACCGACCTTGGCACAATCGTGAACCTTGAGAAGTGGAACAGCCTCTCCGAGGAAGCCCGCACAATCGTGCAGGATGTGGCGATTGCGCATGAGGCAGAATCTGCAGCCAAACTCGGCGCTGTGCGCGATGAGGATTTCGCAGCACTTGAGGCGGCTGGTATGGAAGTTGTGACGCTGGAGGGAGCAGCAGCAGATGCCTATCTTGAAGCAGCAGTCTCCAACACATGGGACCGTATGAAGACGCTGATGGAAGAAAGCCCGCAGGGTGCTGGCAACTTCGACAAGCTGATCGAGCTTTTCTACACCAAGTAAAAACCAGGCGCGTCGCGGGACCTCTGCGGCGCGCATCTTTGTCAGGGGTGCAAAATGAACGTGATCGGCAGGCTCTATCTGGGAGTGTTATACGCGATGGCGGGCATTGCTTGTGCCATGCTGATCTGGCTCATGATCTCGGTTGTGACATCGGTGATGATGCGCAATCTGGGGCTACAGCCCTTTGCGTGGCTCTTCACCTCCTCTGAATACGCGATCCTTTACATGACCATGCTGGGCGCGCCTTGGCTGGTGCGTGAAAAGGGGCATGTGCATATCGAATTGGTCACAGCGATCCTGCCCGCACCTGCACGCCGTTTCATGAGCCGCAGTGTGGCCGCACTTTGTGTTGCTGTCTGCGCCCTTCTGGCGTGGAAGGGGGGCGAGTTGATGCTCAGCAATATCGCGCGCAATGATCTGGACGTGCGCGCCTATTACTTCCCCAAATGGATACTCACAGCGGCATTCCCGATCAGCTTTGGCCTGATGGCGGTTGAATTCAGCCGCTTTGTCTTCGGCGCTGACCTCATGCACTCTGGCGAAGCAGGAATTCACGAATAATGGAATGGTTCGAAGCGCTTGGCCTGCTGATAGGCTCGATCCTTGTCTTGATGGCGATTGGGATGCCTGTGGCGTTGGCCTTCCTTGCCGCCAACATCTTGGGCGCGTGGTTGTTCATGGGGGGCGCACGCGGTGTGACCTTGATGCTCAACAATGGCTTTGGCAGCCTTACCAACTTTGCCCTCGTCCCGATCCCGCTGTTTTTGCTGATGGGGGAGATATTCTTTCACACGGGCCTTGGCGCGCGGATGTTCAATGCCATTGATAAGCTGCTGGGACGTTTGCCGGGGCGGCTGAGCTATGTGACCGTTCTTGGGGGCACTGCTTTCTCGACGCTGTCAGGTTCGTCCATGGGCTCAACCGCGCTGCTTGGGTCGCTCATGGTGCCAGAGATGACGGACCGTGGATACAAAAAGAAGATGTCGATTGGTCCGATCCTCGGGACGGGCGGGCTGGCGATCATCATTCCGCCCTCGGCGCTGGCAGTGTTGCTGGCAACGCTTGCGCGGGTCGACGTTGGTGCCTTGTTGATTGCGGGGATTATTCCCGGCCTTATTCTGGCATCATTCTATATCGCAACGATCTTTATCCAGACAAAGCTCGATCCCGACGCCGCCCCGGCTTATGATGTCGAGACGTTGAGCATGGCGCACAAGTTGGGCCTGTTACTCAAAGATATTCTGCCGATGCTCTCGGTCATGGTGCTGATTGTTATTGGCATGGTGGCGGGTTTGATTACGCCTTCTGAGGCTGCGGCTTTTGGCGCGCTAGGTGTGTTGATCCTCGCTGTGATCTTCCGTTGCCTGACATGGGAGGCGATGAAACGTTCTGTTGTTGGGGCGATGCGGGTGACGCTGATGGCCTATCTCATCGTCTTTGGCTCTGCCACCTTCAGCCAGCTTTTGGCCTTCTCGGGCGCAAGCTCGGGGTTGATCCGCTGGGCGACGTCCTTTGACCTTGCGCCGATTGCAATGCTGCTGGCGATGTTTGCTGTTCTGCTGCTCTTGGGGATGTTCATGGAGCAAATCTCCATGATGTTGCTGACTGTTCCGATCTTCTTCCCGCTGGCACTTTCGCTTGGGTTTGATCCGATCTGGTTTGCGCTGATCATTCTGCTTGCACTCGAGATCAGCTTTACCACGCCGCCCTTTGGACTGCTCCTGTTTGTGATGAAAGGGGTCTCGCCCAAGGATACAACCATGCGCGAGATCTATGGCGCGGCCATTCCTTATATCGGATGTTCGATGTTGCTGGTGGTTCTGCTAATTCTCTTCCCGCAACTGGCTCTGTGGCTGCCCAGTTTTTAACGGCGTAAACCTCTATCCCAGAAGCCCCAGCCAGACCCAGACAGTGAAGATGGAGGAGGCCGTGGCGATCAGCACCGAGGAAGCCGCAACACGGTGTCCGCGTCCATACATGTTGGCAAAGATATAGGCGTTGAACCCTGGTGCCATGGCTGCTGTGAGCACGCCAGAGCGAAACAGGTCCTGCGGGACCGAGAGGGCAGACCCCATCGCCCAGACAATGGCTGGGTGCAAGACAAGGCCGATGCAACAGACCATCGCGATTGTTTTCATATCGCCTTCTGGCTTGTACTGGATCAGCACCCCTCCCAGCGCGAAGAGGGCGGCAGGCAGGGCGGCACGCACGATGAGGGACAGGGCATCATCGACCACGGCAGGGATGATAAACCCCGTAAAATTCACGACAAAGCCACCGATAATGCCGATAACCAGCGGGTTGTGGAACATCGCGCGGCTGACTGAGCGGACCAGTGTCACGCCGCCTTGCCCACGGTTGCGCACAAACTCCATCACCGTAATGCCAAGGCCGTAGCAAAATGGCGAATGCACCGCGATGATTATGTAGTTTCCTGTAAGTTGATCCGCGCCATAGGCCCGTTCCGAAATGGGCAGGCCCAGCAGGACCGAGTTGGAGAACAAACAGCAAAAGCCGATGGCCACGCAGTCCTCCCAGTCGCGTTTGAAAAACACCCGCGCGCCGATCATGCCAAGGGCAAAGCAGATCGCAGCCCCTGTGTAAAAGCTGAACAACAATCGCGCGTCAAATGCGGCACTCAGGTCGAGGTTGGCGATGGCCTGAAACAGTAGGCATGGCACGGCAAAGCTTTGGGCAAAGCGCAAGACACCGTCCACACTGGTGACAGGAAACAGGCCGCGCCAAACCGCAACATAGCCAAAACCGATGACCAGAAACACAGGCAGAATGACGTCAAGGAGCAGTTGCATGGGGCGCAGTCTCGGTTCGGATTAAATGCGCCTCGGGCAGATGTCAGTCCAGATCGAAATCAAGCTGCATCCCGTCAAAAGCGGGTTGGATATGGTCGGGTGTCTCTGCCGCGACGGTGGCATAGTCAAGGTCGGTGTGCATGTTGGTCAGCACAGCCTCGCGCGGCTCCATACGCTCGATCCATTCAAGGGTCTGGGCGAGGTGGCTGTGGGTGGGGTGTGGATCACGGCGCAGGGCGTCCACGATCCAGCAGCGCAGGTTTTCAAGATGTGGCCAGATGTGGTCGGGGATGCTCGCTACATCGGGGAGGTAGGCCACGTCATTCACGCGAAACCCCAACGCATCCATCCCGCCATGCGGCACAAGGAAGGGCGTGAAGGTTAGAGGACCGCCGGGTCCATCAATCGTGACATCCCCCTCCATCAGGTTCATGTCGAGGATGGGCGGATACATGGAGCCTTCAGGCCGGATAAACGCATAACCAAAACGGTCTATCAATGCATCATGGGTCGGCTGGTCCGCCCAGACAGGCAGGCGCGACCGCATGTTGATCACGATCATGCGCAGATCATCCATGCCGTGCACATGGTCTGCATGGGCGTGGGTATAAAGGACGGCATCAAGGCGGCCCACTCCTGCATCCAACAGCTGGCTGCGCATGTCAGGGGAAGTGTCGATCAGGACGGAGGTGGTTCCTGCATCCGTGATCCGCTCAACCAAGGCAGAGCAGCGGCGGCGCGCATTGCGCGGCTCTGACGGATCACAAGCGCCCCAAACCCCGCCCAAGCGCGGCACGCCCCCCGAAGAGCCACAGCCAAGGATGGTGACGCGCATCGTGTCGCTCATGCGTTGGCCCCGTAAGGGGCTGCTTTGGTGAACAGCCGTTCGAAATTCGCCTCGGACCGCGCTGCAAAATCAGCGTATTCCATGCCGAAAGTTTCTGCCGCTTTACGTGCTGTATGCGCCGTGTAGGCAGGCTCGTTGCGGCGGCCACGGTGGGGTGGTGGTGCGAGGTAGGGGCTGTCTGTCTCGACCAAGATACGCTCAATCGGCGCAGCAGCGAAAATATCGCGTAACTCTTGGCTTTTGGGAAAGGCAGTGATGCCGGACATGCTGAGATAGAACCCTAAATCAAGGGCGGCGCGACCCAGATCTGCTGAGGACGAGAAGCAATGCATGACGCAGGTATATGCGCCCTTTGCATGCTCGTCGCGCAGGATCGTCGCCATATCTTCATCGGCGTCACGGCTGTGTATAATGAGGGGCAGGCCCGTCTCTCGTGCGGCGGCAATATGGATGCGTAGACTGTCTTGTTGCGCCTGCGCGCTCTCGGCAGTGTAGTGGTAGTCAAGACCCGTCTCGCCGATGCCAACCATCTTTGGATGCTGGGCGATCTCGATCAATTGCTCCAGCGTGGCCATAGGCTCGGATGCGACGCTCATTGGGTGCGTACCTGCGGCATAGAAAACGGGTGCATGGGCCTCGGCAATGGCGCGCACGGCTGGCTCGTTCTTGAGCTTGGTGCAGATTGTCACCATCCGCCCAACGCCTGCTTCTTGCGCGCGCGCAATAACCTCGGGCAATTCCGCGATCAGTTCAGGGAAATCGAGGTGGCAGTGGCTGTCAGTGATGGTGGGGGTATCGTTCATAACGCTCCGCAGACTTTGGCAAACTTTGGCCGCAGGGGTCAGCGCGGCGCTGCCTGTGCGATCTTTGTAAAGGTATCTAGGACCAGTGCAGCAGGGTCAAGGTTGACCGCAATGCCATGGCGCGCGCGCGCGCCGATCTGTGCGGCGAGGTCTGCCCAGACACGCGCCTGATGCGGGTACGGAGAGAGGCGTTTCAAAACGTCCGCCTCACCGTTTGCAGCCTGTGGCATTGGCGGTATGCCTGTGGCGCCTGTGCGTGCAAGGCGGCTCAGCAGTAGATCGATCAGCGTAAACAGCAAATCCCGCTTTGCCTCGCCACCGCGTGCCGCAGCCAGCTCTGCCAATTTGAGCGCGCGGGGCCGGTCCATGTTCGGCATGCTCCCCATCAGTGCGACAAGCTCGCCATAAAGCGATGCGCCGCCCAACAGCGAAAGCCGCATCGCACCGCCCACTGAGCCACCAGAAAGAGCGGCCAGCGCATCGGTATTGGCCGCCTGCACATCTGCTTGTGCCATTGCCTCGGCCACTTCGGCAGCGTCGAGGGCACGCAGGGGCAGGGTACGGCAGCGCGACCTGATGGTAGGCAACAGACCCGAGGGCTGATGCGAAATCAGCATGAAGTAAGTGCGGGCGGGGGGCTCTTCAAGCATTTTTAGAAGCGCGTTGGAGGCGCTGGTGTTCATCAGATCGGCATCATCAACGATGATCACGCGACGCCCGCCATCTGCCGCACTCATATGGATGAACTTGTTCAGCGCCCTGATTTCGTCTACGCGGATCACGCTTGAGTACTTCCTCGCCTCGAAATTCTTGGCGCGGTCATTGTCACTGGTTCCGCTCCCGCCAAGTCGCACCAGATGCACGCAAGGCTCGGCACCTGCGGAGATGCGGCGCGCAACCGGGTGGTCCGCCGCAATATCAAGCGTAGTGGGCACTTCGGGCGCGAACATCCCACCTTCATCAGATGCAGGGGTCGCCAGCAAGAACCGCGCAATCCGCCAGGCCAGCGTTGCTTTTCCCACACCGCGCGGGCCTGTGAGCATCCAGGCGTGGTGCAATCGGCCCGTGTTGAACGCATCCACAAAAGCCATTTGCGCCGCATCCTGTCCGATCAGGCGGGGCGTATCACGCGGGTGTGGCGCACCATCAAGGCGCTCTGGCTGGGGAGGGGTGTCATCACTCATACGAGCGGTTTAACGGGGAATGAAAGGGTTGGAAACGGGTATCGGAATTTTCGAAAATTCCGGTTCGTTTTTTCGAATAAAAACGGCTACTGCCGCGCGGCCAGCGTCTGTTCGACGGCATTCCGAATGTCGGCAGCCACCGCCGCGATGTCCTGCCCGCCGTCAATGACTTTAAACCGGTCTTTGAACTCTTGGGAAAGAGCAAGAAAACCCTCCCGCATCGCGGCCTGCAACTCTGCGCCAAAATCCTCAAAGCGCTCTTCAGTGCCTTGACGGCCTTTGGCGCGTTTCAACCCTTCAAAGGGGTCCATATCAATCAGGAGTGTCAGGTCAGGCTCAACCTCGATCATCAGCTCATGCAATTTGTCTACTGTGCTGCGCAGATCGCCACGACTCAGGCCCTGATACATGCGGGTGCTGTCGGCAAAGCGGTCACAAATCACGATGCTGCCTGCGGCGAGGGCAGGGCGGATCAACCGCTCCAGATGGTCACGCCGCGCCGCCGTAAAAAGCAGAATTTCGGTTTCGGCGGACCAGCGATCAGGATCGCCTTGTAGCACAAGTGCGCGGATTTCCTCGGCTCCCTCCGATCCCCCCGGCTCGCGGGTCACAACAACATCGCGGCCCAAGCCGCGCAAATGTTCGGCCAGACGAGTAACTTGGGTAGACTTTCCCGACCCGTCGATGCCCTCAAAGCTGATGAATAGACCCTTTTGTGACGTACTGGATGTCACGATGCCTCCGGCGCGGGGCCTGAATTGATCCGATCCATCAAATGCTGCGCAGCCACGACAACACGGCTGACAAAACCATGAGGTGCAATATCGCGATCCGCGAGCAGGGCAATCCGCTTTTCTGGCAATCCTTCGGGACTGATGATGAGTTCTCCGATTTCCTGGCCTTTGGAAATGGGTGCCTTGATCGGACCGTTATAGACGACTTCGCTTTTCAAAGGCTCGATCGGGTTGACGGGCAGCAGGAGGGAGACATCCTCGGCCAGCTCCATCCCAACTGTTTGCTCCGCACCGATTGAGACTTCTGCGTCGGCAATTTTTGTACCGGCGCTTCCCAGATCAGTCTGGGCAAACTGGCGGAATGCCCAGTTGGTCACGGCTTCCGCCTCCCGTGCGCGGGCCTGTGCGGTCTGCAATCCTGAAAGGACGAAGATAATGCGCCGCTCGCCTTGCTTGGCAGAGCCAACGAGGCCGTAACCCGCCTCTTGGGTATGGCCCGTCTTGAGGCCATCCGCGCCAATTCCAAGACCCAAAAGAGGGTTTCTGTTCAATCTGTTGGCAGACTCGGTTGGATCAAACAGGAATTCCTTTTGCGAGAACATGGGGTAATACTGTGGATAATCCTTGATCAGTTTGCCTGCAATCAGACCAAGGTCGCGCATCGACATACGATGCCCCGCCCTTGGCCAGCCGTTAGAGTTGGTGAAGGTCGAGTTGGTCATGCCAAGCTGTTGGGCGCGCATCGTCATCTGGCTGGCAAATCTTGCTTCTGTCCCTGCCATGGCTTCGGCCAGTACAACACAGGCATCATTGCCCGACAATACGATGATACCGCGGATAAGGTCCTCGACCTTGACCCGTTCCCCTTCTTTGAGAAACATGGTCGAGCCGCCGTATTGCTGTGCCGCTGCAGAGACAGGCAGTTCCTGATCCAGATCGAGAATACCGTTCTCGACCGCTTCAAACGCCATATAAAGCGTCATCAGTTTTGACATGGAGGCAGGGGGCAGGGGCTGATCGGCATTCTTTGCCATCAGGACCGTGCCGCTGGTGTAATCCATCACGAAAGCGGCTCCTGCGCGGGTATCAAAAGCATGCGCGCTGACCGAAGAGACCAACAGTGCCAAAGCACTCAAAGCAAGTTTCATTCTGCGCATATCTGGCACCTCTCAAGTTTCAGCTGGAAACGGCATAGGCATCTGTGAAGCCTTCCGATTTAATGATGGACAGGATTTTGGACCGCTCGGCACTGGTGGCCGCAGGACCCACGACAACACGCCAGAAGGTTTTGCCGTTGATCTCGCTTTGCTTCACGGTAGGGGCAAGGCCTGCGCCGCGCATCTGTTTGGCCGCACGGTTTGCATTTGCCTCGATGCTGAAAATACCGATCTGGATAAACGGTTTTGCCAAACGCGAAGCCTGTGCCGGAGCCGCCGGTTTCGGGACTGGTGCAGGTGTTGGTTTGGCCGCGTCGATGGCAGCGCCTGCTGCAGTTGTTACAGGATCAAGTGTAGCGGTTGCTACCGCAGGGGCTTCTTCGACTGGAACCGAGGCTGCTTGCGTTTCGCCGCCGCCTGCCGGTTCTTGCACTTTGGTCAGTGCCGTCACATTCAGCTTTGTAGGCGCACCTGCCAAAATACCAAGTGCCGCGGCTGCATCAGAGGAAATCTGGAGGCTTGGACCCGGAATGTCCCGCTCGCGGCGGAACAGTGCGCCAACAACGAATTTTCCATTTGCCTGATTGCGGATAATCACCCGTTCGGGATCATCCACATCGGGATGCGCCACCCAAACACCGCCCAAGCTGGGACGCCCGTCCCACAGCCCGTCATCGGTCACGGAGAAAATCTCAGGCGCTTCGACATCACGCTCTACGGTGGGGCCTGAAGGAACTGCAGCTTGGCTCTGGCTTTGGTTTGCGGTGGGAAAGGCAAATTTGCCCTGCTCGTTGCAGCCAGCCAACAGCCCCGCGAAAAGTACGCCCCCCAGAAGGGCACGTCCCGTTTTTGTCGGATTTTTTCCATCTAGTGTTTTGATTTTACTGCTCATTTACCCTCGTCCTTGCCTGCGCGCATGCCTTTTGAAATCGCACGCTTGACCACTCCTTTTGCGGAGCATTTGAACCGTTGTAGCGCGGCCAGCCCCTTTGCCACAAGAGAAGCATGACGAGATCGGCAAATTTCCCCTCCTTGCGGTGTGATTTTGTTCAATTGCAGAATCGTTTAGAGCGTTTTAGGAAGCAGCACAGCGGAGGTTTGGCAGAGTGGTCGATTGCACCGGTCTTGAAAACCGACGGGCGTGAGAGCGTCCCCAGGGTTCGAATCCCTGAGCCTCCGCCAATTCCCCTTTTATGACATATTTGCCATATAAATAAGGGGAATTACATTTGACTTCGAATGGCCTACCACACACGTTAACCACACACGCTGACCACACACACACATTTCCGACATAATAAATGCTGTCGAATCACTTTGACATATGAAAGCCTTCAGCTTGCCCAGCGCATAAAGCCGCTAACGACCAT
>CAWVWS010000040.1:0-21038 GCA_963933905.1 uncultured Sulfitobacter sp. | reverse complement strand
TCACACTGGCATTAGCCCGATCGACAACCAAACCCGCGCCGGACATTTCATATGATGCTAAATCAATCCCATCCCCACCGTTCAGCTCATCCGCGCCGCTTCCCCCGATCAGGGTGTCGTCGGTCCCGCCACCCTCCAGCGTATCGTCACCCGCGCCACCAATCAGCGTGTCGAAACCAAACCCACCAACCAGACTGTCGTTTCCACCGGCACCATCGAGTTCGTTGTCGCCACCGTCACCGATGAGCGTATCACCCACGATATTCGACCCCAAAACACCTTCGATAGAAGTAAAGTTATCCCCAAGTGAGCTGCTATCCGCCCCAAGATTGACAATCACACCAGTGGTGCTGCCCCAATAGGCTAAGGTGTCCTCACCCTGACCGCCGTTGAAGGCCGTATTTCAGCTCTCGTCACGCAGATAGTCGTCATCGTCCACACCAGAGAGCGTATCCACACCCGTGCCATCATAAAGGCGATCGTCACCCTCGCCCCCATACAGATCGTCATCACCCGCGTTGCCGTAGGTAAAGTCATTGCCGTCATTGCCAAACAGCTGATCGCCACCATCACGGCCCAAAATCCTGTCGTCGCCGGTTCCCGCATAGATAATATTCCCAGCGGCGTTCCCTGCCAACGTGTCGTTTTGGTTCGTGCCCCTCAAATCCTCGATAGAGGAGTAAGTATCACCAGCCGCAGCGCCCGTGTTGTTGCCCGCGGTCTGAAGGTCGGCAGTAACGCCGCCATTGGCGCTCAGATAGGACGCCTCGTCCACGCCACCGCCACCATTCAGGAAATCGGCACCTTCCCCACCATCGAGCGTGTCATCGTTGTTACCGCCAAACAATTCGTCATCACCCGTACCACCAGTCATGGAGTCGTCGCCGTCGCCACCCTCGAGCGTGTCGTTACCAGTTCCACCAAGGAGACTATCGTTACCACCTCCTCCAGCGAGGCTGTCCGCGCCCCCTGACCCCGATAACAAATTGTCCTGCGTGTTCCCGACCAGCGTGTCATTTCCACTGATTGAGCCGAAAATCCACTCGACATTGGCAAAAGTGTCGCCAATCGGCGATGTGTTCGCATCGAGATTTGCAAGAATACCGCTCGTAGAAAAACCATAGTCAACGGTATCGACGCCTGTTCCGCCAAAAAATAAGGCGTTGCCAGACGTATCGTTGAAACGGTCATCCCCCGCACCGCCGTTAAGCGTATCGTTACCATCGCCCCCATACAGGGTATCGTTGCCGTCGTCTCCGGAAACCAGATCATCTTCGCCTAATCCGTCCACAACATCAGATCCGTCACCGCCAAAGACGTGATTGGATCCCGAATTCCCCACCAGAACGTCTTCAAAATCAGACCTGATTAATCCTTCTATCGATGAATGGATATCCAAAGCATTTGAGGAATCAAAAGATGGAACATCAAGATATACTACTACGCCACTCGACGCATCCGCGTAGCTGGCAAAGTCAAATCCGGCGCCCCCCTCAAGGGTGTCACTTCCTTCGCCACCGCTGAGTGTGTCATTCCCCGAGCCACCGATGACCGTATCGTCACCGTCACCGCCAAAAAGTTCATCATCGCCGCCCGCACCGTCAATCACATTGTCCAAGCCATTGCCCGTCAGCGTGTCCCCAGCAATGTTTGAGCCTAACAGCCCTTCGATGCTGGAAAATGTACTATTAAGCGAGCTAAAACTGGTAGAAAGGTTCGCAGAGACACCGACAGTGCTGCCCCAAAAGGCAGCCGTGTCGAATCCTGCGCCGCCAATAAAGACGGTATTCCCATCATCGTCGCGCAGATAATCGTCGCCTGACCCACCAATGAGCGAATCCGACCCGACACCGCCATAAAGACGGTCATCACCATCGCCACCCGAAAGGGAATCATCGCCGTCATTGCCATAAAGCGAGTCCTCACCGTCGTCGCCATTGACGCTATCGTTCCCCTCATTCCCGAACAGGTCATCACCGCCTTCCCCGCCGAAAAGGTTGTCATCCCCGTCGCGGTCCTCGATCCGGCCATCGCCTTCCCCCCCCACGATACCGTTGGCGAAACCATCCCCCCGCAGCGTATCTGCAAAAGCCGATCCATAGATGTTTTCTACAGAAACATAAGTATCACCTGCCGCTTCGCCCGTGTTCGCACCCGAGTTGGCAAGGTCTGCGACAAGACCCGAGGCAGCGTTGGTATAAACTGCGATATCCAGCGAAGATCCCCCGAGAAGGACATCAGCACCAGTGCCGCCTTCCAGTTGTGCCGACAGCCCCGTACCTGCAATAAGCGTGTCATCGCCCGAACCGCCGCGTAGCAGGTCCAGACCGTCATTTCCGTAAAGCTCGTCATTTCCTGACCCACCCTCCAGCGTGTCGCTTCCCGCGCCGCCGCTGAGAGTATCGTCGCCCGAGCCACCGATGAGTGTATCGTTGCCGTCACCACCAAAAAGGACGTCATTGCCGCCCGCACCGTCAATCATGTTGTTTGCCGCATCGCCCGTCAGCGTGTCCGCAGCGATGTTCGATCCCAACAGCCCCTCAATGCTGGAAAATGTATCACCAAGCGAGCTTCCACCGGTCGCAAGATTGACGATAACCCCCGTCGCATTAGCCCAATAGGCGGCAGTGTCAAAACCGTCACCTCCGTCAAAGGTGGTATTACCATCATCGTCGCGCAGGTAATCATCGCCATCACCTCCAAATAAAGTAGCACCACCGCCACCATACAGGCGATCATCACCAGCCCCACCAGATAGTGTGTCGTTACCGGAGTTGCCATAAATGGTATCTTCACCATCATTTCCTAGGAGGAAATCAGCGCCGTCACGACCAAGGATACGGTCTGCACCGTCCCAACCAAAAATGGTGTCATTCGACGCACTGCCGCTTAATGTATCTGCGAAACCCGATCCCCAGATCGTTTCGATAGGACTGTAAGTGTCGCCGGCAGCATCGCCTGTATTTGACACAGGATTACTGAAATCGACCCCAACACCCGCGCTTGCACTCTGGTAGGAGGCCACATCAAAACCCACCCCGCCAAGGAAGCTGTCTGAACCCGCGCCCCCATCGAGCGTATCATTGCCGTCACCACCACTCAGCGTATCATTTCCATCAACGCCATAAAGAAGATCAGCCCCCCCATCGCCACTTAGAATATCATTCCCCGTAGCAGCAGGAGCAGCCGTGGCGGCATGCCCCGTCACACCGACCACCAGTATGACCTCGCCATTGGCTACAATATCACCACCGTTTGTAGTGGAGGTGCCTGTTACAAATTAGTTTACGTTACTACCATTGAACTGGGATACTCGGATCACCAGCTGCGTAG
This sequence comes from uncultured Sulfitobacter sp., assembly GCA_963933905.1. Taxonomy (GTDB): domain Bacteria; phylum Pseudomonadota; class Alphaproteobacteria; order Rhodobacterales; family Rhodobacteraceae; genus Sulfitobacter. The sequence continues at coordinate 17,705 of CAWVWS010000040.1, read as the reverse complement.
AGCCACTCGTATTCACATACTCGAGATAACTATCAGTCTGATTTGGTCTCCCCGCAGGGTCCAATGCGGAAATGTCATCATTTTCATCAAGGAGGACAAAGTTGCCGCTGACCATATGCCCGACCTGAACAATGGTATCAAAAGTCCCGAAATCGGTGTCGATGGTTAGTGTTTCGTTCGCGCCAACCGAAACACTGAAAAACTCCGCCTCTCCCGCGCCAGTGATATGCAGGCTGGTGCTGGGGCGCGGCGCACCTTGCAGCAGCGGATTGCCTTGCGAGGACCAGTTTGCCGCAGCATCGATACTCGCGGCCGTTGTGGGCGTATCATGAGCGGCCAGCGACGAGCTCAAAACCACAGGACCAAAATCACCCACGATCAGATCATTATTGTCCCCACCGCTCAGCGTGCTCGTCCCTCCGGTATCGCCAAAGATAAAATCCGAAGAAGTCGTACCATTAGAACTGTCTGATCTGATAAAAGGCATTTTGCTATCTCGCTGAAAAATTGAAAAAGAACTGTCTGAAAAGGTCCACTAAGTTCCAGCTTACGTCCAGAAAAAAGCACAGGTTGTTAATCAAATCTTGGCCACACCCAAAAACCTTATGGATTATCAAAGGATTAGATTTCTTATCTAATCCATGGTGCGCGGCACATGGTGCATGAAATTGCAAAAAAGCCTGCATAAAAGCACCGAATTTGCACAAAATGCACCCTAAAAGACGTAAATACGCGGCTTTGGCCTGTGTCTAACGCGCATTAACGGTCGGGGTTGAGCCGCCAGATCAGCGGTACAATCCCCACCACCAACACGGCCGCGATCACAAAAGGCGCCCCCGGAAAATATAGTCCTTCACCACTCACGAACCGTTGAAACGTACCTGTCAGGACCAGCGGCGCACCAACAGCAGCGACCGATGCCAGCGATGCAATGACACCCTGAACAAGCCCCTGACTGTCCTCACCCACGCGGTTGGCCGCAAAGGCGGTCATCAGCGGCGGTGCCATATCCGCCAACGTTGCCAGCGGCAGCACCAGTGCCACGGCCCAACCTGTCGTGGAAAAGCCGAACCCCACCAGCCCCAGCACCGCCGCCGCCGTGGCGATCAACAGCGTGCGGTAATCCCCAAAGCGCCGCGTCAGGCGGGGCAAAACACCCGCCTGCACTATTGCGATCAGGATGCCATATCCCGAAAGCGTGAAGCCGATGATGAACCCGTCCCAGCCAAAGACCTCGCGTCCCCAAAACGCCCAAAGCGTCGGATAGACCATGTTGGCGAACTCGAAAACGAATATACAGATCAGCGGCACGGCAAGCCCCGGCATCGCAAAGGCTCGCAGGATCGCGCCAAACGGGTTCAAATCGCGCCGCCCAAAAGGCCGCCTGTTCTCGGGCTTGAGGCTTTCGGGCAGGATGAAAAGGCCAAACAGTACATTGAGCGCCGACAACGCCGCCGCGATCCAGAACGGTGCCGTGATGTGCCACCCCAACGCCAACCCGCCCAAGGCAGGACCAAAAACAAACCCGATGCCAAAAGCGGCACCAATCATCCCGAAGGCCGCACCCCGCTCCTCTGGCTTGGCAATGTCGGAGATATAGGCCGTCGCGGTAATATAGGTTGCCCCCGCCATGCCCGCGATGATCCGCCCCACCAACAGCACCCAATAGGTCTGCGCCATGGCCATGATCGCATAGTCCAGCGCGAGCGTGAGTAAGGCCGCGATCAGAACGGGTCTGCGCCCGTAGGCATCCGACAAACTGCCCACGATAGGACCGAACAGGAACATCGCCCCCGCATAGGCCGACATCATCACGCCGCCCCATAATGCGCCCTGCGCAGTCGTGCTTGCGCCCACACGGTCCATCAGATCAGGCATGATCGGAAACACGATGCCCACACCGATGGCGTCAATCATCAGCGTGGCAAGAATAAAAAGAAAGGGCCCGTTGAACTTCATGCTCTCACCCGACACGTGATCCGCACCACTTACAAGGCCCGACGCGGATATTTCGGGTAAGTCTGAAGGCCGCGGCCCTAACCGCCCATGCGCAAGCCGCGTGGCGTCTCCTGAAACTCCGCCTTGAACGCCCGCGTCATGGCACTTGCGTTCTCATAACCACAGCGACCTGCGATTTCGGAGACCGATTGATCCGTCTCCGTCACCAGCTTGCGCGCATAGGTCAGACGCAGCGTGCGGTAGGCGGTTTGTGGTGTCACATCCAGCTCGGCCCGCATCCGGTTCTCAAGCGTCTTTTGTGAAATCCCGACCGCCCGCGCCACCGCGGCAATGCCCAGCGGTTTTTCCAGATGCTCCGACATTACTGTGATGGCACGGTCCACTAGCTTGCCCTTGCGCGAACTAAAGGGAAGCGGCCCGCCCGCACCTTGCGCGCTCATAAACAAATGCGCCACTTTGAGGGCCAGCAGCGGACCATGCGCCTGCCCGATCAGATGCACCACCAGATCGAATGCAGCCATTGCGCCCGAACAGGTGATCCTATCGCGATCTACGACAAATCGCTCGCGCTCAGCCTGCACTTGCGGAAACGCCTCTGCAAAACTGCTCCATTCATCCCAATGGATCGTGGCGCTGTATCCCTCCAGCAGCCCTGCATGCGCCATCAGCCAACTGCCCGTATCCATGCCCGCCACTACGTCGTACCGCTTTGCTGCCGCGCGCAACTGTTGGGTCGTCTCCCATGTGGCAAAGCGGCGAAACCCGTAGGACGGCATAATCACTAATGTTGCGCCGCGCCCCTCTTTGAGCGCCGAATGCGGCGTGACCTGCATCCCGCTCGAACTCTCCACAGGTCCCCCGTCAAGCGAGACAAAACGCCAGTTGAACTGCGCATGGCGGGACAGACCGTTGGCCGCGCGCATCGGCTCGACTGTATTGGCAAGGCAATGGTTCGAAAACTGGTCAAACAGCAGAATGTCGAAATCCTGTTTCCCGCGTGCTACATTTTTCCAATTCTGCATGATTAATGACTAACCCTGCACGCCACCCCTGTGCAAGCCGATGTTTGATAGCCCGAACAAATCCACAGGAGCCGCCCCATGCAATTTGGTCTGACCGAAGAACAACAAATGATCTCGTCCACTGTGCGCAGCTTTGTCGAGAACGAGATTTATCCCCATGAGGCCGAGGTCGAGCGCACAGGTCACGTCCCCCACGAGCTGGGTGAAGACATCAAACAAAAATGCATCGATCTGGGTTTCTACGCCTGCAACTTCCCCGAAGAAGTCGGCGGCGCGGGGCTCAGCCATATGGATTTCACACTTGTAGAGCGGGAGTTGGGCCGTGGCTCCATGGCACTCACACATTTCTTTGGCCGCCCGCAAAACATCCTGATGGCTTGCAACGATGAGCAAAGTGAACGTTATCTGCTGCCAGCCGTGCGCGGCGAGCGGATGGATGCGCTGGCCATGACCGAACCCGACGCAGGATCAGACGTGCGCGGCATGAAATGTCAGGCGATCCGCGATGGCGGCGATTGGGTCGTGAACGGCTCAAAACACTTTATCTCTGGCGCAGAACACGCTGATTTCTTTATCGTTTTCATTGCCACAGGCACCGATGAAACGCCCAAGGGACCCAAGCGGCGGATCACCACCTTCCTCGTGGACCGTGGCACACCAGGCTTTGAAGTGCGCGAAGGCTATAACTCCGTCAGCCACAAGGGCTATAAAAACTGCATCCTGACGTTTGATGATTGCCACCTCCCCGATGCGCAGGTCTTGGGCGAAGTCGACGGCGGTTTTGCCGTGATGAACGAATGGCTCTATGCCACTCGCCTTACAGTCGCGGCCTTCTCCGTTGGCCGTGCGCGCCGCTGCTTTGACTACGCGCTCAACTACGCCGCCGAGCGGACCCAGTTCGGCCAGCCCATCGGCAAGTTTCAGGGCGTGAGCTTTCAGATCGCCGATATGATCACCGAGATTGACGCCGCCGACTGGCTCACTCTCGCCGCCGCATGGCGCTTGGATCAGAAACTGCCTGCCAACCGCGAGATTGCCTCGGCCAAGCTCTACGCCTCCGAGACACTTGCACGTGTGACCGACACCACCTTGCAGATTTTCGGCGGCATGGGCCTGATGGATGACTTCCCGATCGAGCGATTCTGGCGCGATGCACGGGTCGAGCGGATCTGGGACGGCACTTCGGAAATCCAGCGCCACATCATCTCGCGCGACCTGCTGCGTCCCTTGGGTGCCTGACCGCCCATGACCCACGCCCTCACCCGTCTGTTCCAGCCGCATAGCATCGCCGTCATCGGCGGTGGCGCATGGTGTGAGCAGGTCATCGAACAATCGCTCAAGATGGGGTTCGAGGGCGACATCTGGTCCGTCTATCCAAAAGCGGAGCAGATCGCGGGCCTGCCCAGTTTCAAATCCATCGCCGACCTGCCTTCCCCCCCCGATGCGGTCTTTATCGGCATTAACCGCTTTGCCACTGTGGCATTGGTGGCTGAACTGTCGGCCATGGGCGCAGGCGGTGCGGTCTGCTTCGCCTCGGGCTTTTCCGAAGCCGCAGCAGAGGATGATGCCGCCACCGACCTACAGGCCCAACTGGTCGCTGCCGCAGGCGACATGCCTGTCCTTGGCCCCAACTGCTACGGCTTTATCAACGCCCTCGATGCCGCCCTCCTGTGGCCCGATCAGCAAGGCTGCGCGCGCGTGGACAAGGGCGTCGCGATCCTCACCCAAAGCTCCAACATCGCGATCAACCTCACGATGCAGCAACGCGCCCTGCCCGTCGCCTACGTGGTGGCTTGCGGCAACATGGCCCAGACGTCCCAAGCGCAAATCGCAAGTGCCCTCATCGACGATCCCCGCGTCACTGCCGTGGGCGTTCATATCGAAGGCTTCTCCGATCTGCGCGATTGGGAACTTCTGGCCGCAAAAGCCTACGCGCGCGGCGTCCCATTGGTCGCGCTCAAAGTCGGCGCATCAGAGCAGGCGCAAATGGCTACAGTCTCGCACACAGCCTCCCTCGCAGGTGGCGATGCAGGCGCATCCGCCTTCCTTGCTCGCCTTGGCATCCCGCGCGTGCATTCGCTGCCTGATCTGCTGGAAACCCTCAAACTCCTGCACTGCTACGGCCCCCTCACAGGCAACCGCATTGCCTCAATCAGCTGCTCTGGCGGTGAGGCCAGCCTGATTGCCGACACTGCCGTAGGCACCTCTCTCACTTTTCCCAAACTCACCCAAGACCAAAGCACCCAACTGCGCGAGGCCCTCGGCCCCATGGTCGCCCTCTCCAACCCGCTGGATTACAACACCTATATCTGGCGCGACGAGGATGCTATGACCGCTGCGTGGGCGGGAATGACGGGCAATGACATTACCATGACGTTTTCGATCGTGGATTATCCCGTGACCAACGCAGGCGACTGGACCTGCGCCACAAACGCAGCGCTCAATGTTCGTGCGCAGACAGGTGCCAATTTCGCCGTGATCGCCACTCTCCCCGAACTCATGCCTCGAGATGTCGCGGCACAGCTCATGGCAGGCGGCGTTATCCCCTTCTCGGGCCTGAACGAGGCGCTCAACGCAACCGAAGCCGCCACCCGTTGCCACGCACCCGACACCCTGCCCGTCTGGCTGCCCGTTCCGACAGCTGATGCACAAACATTGACGGAGGCGGCGTCCAAAGCAGCCCTCGCCACCTATGGCGTTTCAGTTCCGCAAAACAGAACAACCCACAGCGCCGATGACATCGCCCAAGCCGTAGCCGAGATGACAGGTCCCTTTGCGGTCAAAGGCTCAGGGCTTGCCCATAAATCCGAAGCAGGTGCCGTGCGCCTCGGCATTCCAGGCGCGGATGTCGCCACGGTCGCCCAGCAAATCGGCACAGCCGAAATCCTCATCGAGGAAATGCTCACCGACGCCGTGGTCGAACTGCTCATCGGTGTGGTGAGGGATCCCGCCCACGGCTTTGTCCTGACCCTTGGCGCAGGCGGTGTACTGACCGAAATGCTCAAAGACACCGCATCCCTGCTGCTGCCTACCACCGCCGCACAGATCGAGGCGGCCCTCAACACCCTGACCTGCGCCCCGCTACTGCACGGTTATCGCGGCAAACCCGCCGCCGATATCCCCGCGATAATTGACGCCGTCCTCGCTGTGCAATCCTATGTCGAAGCGCACCGCAACACCCTGAGCGAAGTAGAAATCAACCCGCTGTTTTGCACGCCCCACAGGGCCGTCGCAGTGGACGCCCTCATCAGAAAGGCCTGAGACATGAGCAATGACACCTCCCCCGTGAAAACCCGCCGAGAGGGCGCAATCATTGAGATCACACTCGACCGCCCCAAGGCTAACGCGATTGATCTGCAAACCAGCCGCCTCATGGGCAAAGTCTTTCGCGACTTCCGCGATGATCCCGAATTGCGCGTGGCGATCCTGACGGCCAGCGGCGAGAAGTTCTTTTGCCCCGGGTGGGACCTCAAGGCCGCCGCAGACGGGGACGCCGTCGATGGCGACTACGGCGTGGGCGGCTTTGGTGGCTTGCAGGAATTGCCACAGATGAACAAACCCGTCATCGCGGCTGTGAACGGCATTGCCTGCGGTGGCGGGCTGGAACTGGCGCTCTCTGCCGATATGATTATCGCTGCCGACCATGCGAGCTTTGCGCTGCCCGAAATCCGCTCTGGCACCATCGCGGACGCGGCCAGCATCAAACTGCCCAAACGCATCCCCTATCACATCGCGATGGAACTTCTGCTCACGGGGCGCTGGTTTGACGCCAACGAGGGCCACCGCTGGGGCCTCATCAACGAAGTTGTCCCCGCCGATCAACTCTCAAACCGCGCATGGGAGCTTGCGCGTCTGTTGGCAAGCGGCCCCCCCCTCGTCTATGCCGCGATCAAGGAAGTCGTGCGCGCTGCCGAAGACAGCAATTTTCAGGACATGATGAACCGCGTCACCAAAAGCCAATATGCCACCATCGCAGCGCTCTATACCTCCGAGGATCAACTCGAAGGGGCAAAAGCATTTGTGGAAAAGCGTGATCCCATCTGGAAAGGTAAATAGTGCTGGCTTAGCAGTAGCGCTCAGGCCCGTTCCACTGAACAGCGGAATAGCGGTCCCCATGCGCCCAACCCACAGGCAGGATCACTTCAATCGCGTCTAATTCCGCTTGGCTCAACGCGCGATCCGCTCCCTCCAACAGTTGTGCAAAATGCGCACAGGACCGCGTGCCGGGAATGGGCAGGACATGCTCCCCTTGTGCGAGCAGCCACGCAATCGCCAGCCCCGCCGTGGAGATCCCCATATCAGCCGCCAGCGCCTGAAACGGCGCCACAGCGGCGATATTGGCACTGTAACTAGGCGCCATAAACCTCGGATTAAACTCAAGAAATGGCAATGCCTGCGCCGCGTCATAGCTGAGCGGCGTATCCGTCAGAAACGAGCGGCCCACAGGCGAGAAGGCCACCAAAGCCACCCCCAGCTCCGCACAGGTCTGCACCAGCCCCAATTCGGGCGCGCGCGTCGAGAGGGAGTATTCAGACTGCACCGCCGCCACCGGATGCACCGCATGCGCACGGCGCAGGTTGCTCGGCGCAATCTCCGAAAACCCGATTGATTTTGCCTTCCCCGCCTTCACAAATCCCGCCAGCGTCTGCGTTACTTCTTCAATCGGCACTGCCGGATCGCGGCGGTGCACGTAAAACAGATCAACCGCCTCCACGCCCAAGCGCGTCAAACTGCCGTCAAGTTCGCTTTGCAAATGGGCCGCCGAATTGTCATGGATGTTCCCCGCCCCGTCGGGATTACGCTTGATCGCGGCCTTGGTGGCGATGGTGAAATGATCGCGGGCCGCTGGATGCGCCGCCAGATAGCTGCCAATAATACTCTCCGATGTGCCCATGCCATAAACATTGGAGGTGTCGATATGATCCACCCCCGCCGCCATCGCCGCGTCCAGAATGGCATGGCTGCTGCGCTCGTCTGTAGGTCCATAGAAATTGGAAAACGACATCGCTCCGATGCCCACAGGATGCACAAGCGGGCCGTTTGCGCCTAATTTACGGTGCTTCATATCTCTCTCCCTCACATCTTCGGCGGTAACCTGCCAGTATCTTTAGGCAATATCCACACGGTATCCCGCTCTGGGGAAATGCACACAGACCTCGCCTACCTCCGCTTCAACGCGGCGCACAGCGACCGTATCACGCGTGGCCAACACGATCTCCCCCGTGACAGGCTGCTCGCCCCCGTCAAGATCGGGCGAAACTGTGACCCTCATCCCAAGGTCCAGACCTTGTGGGTCAAGCGGATCGACATGGGATCGCGTCTGCGGTGTCGCCGCCGCTGCACAGTCAATCGCCTCCTGCGCGGTCATATCCGTCATGCTCCCGTGGCCAAGGGCTGCAACAGCATCTTCCCATTTGGTCAGCTGGCTGAATTCGGACAGGAACGCGGGTCCTTGCGCCCACCGCCCGCGCAAAAACCACACCAAATGATAGATCTGCGCATCAATCGCGGCAGGCTTGTCGCCTGTCAGAAATGCCCGTCCATCCGCCAACTGCCCGTCCATCCAGCCCAAAGGCGCGCGAAATTGCGCGGCCAGATGCGGCAAGGCTGCATTGGCGGTCCGCAGCCCCTCGGCCCAATCCTGCCCCAGATAGAGCCGCCCGCGATCTTGGGCGAAATCCTGCGGCAGCGCATCGCCAGCGGAACCGAGCACAACCTTGACCGCCAGATCAAACAGCGCACCATCGGTCCAACGGCTCAGCGCCCACAGCAGCCCCTCGTCCCCCGTAGGAAACAGCGAGGGCGCGGGATAGTGCTCCTCCAGCGCGCGCAAGATGCACTGGCTATCACAATAGATATCCGCGCCGATCTGCATCACAGGCGTGCGCCTGTAGCCGCCTGTCAGAACCGTCAACATCGGCTTGGGGGCCAGCCGCGGTATCTCGACCGAGCGCCACGCCAACCCTTTGATCCCGAAAGCTACGCGCACCTTCTCGGCCACAGGGGATTGCGGATAATTGTGCAGGATAATCTCGTGGACAGGATCGGTCATATGCGCGGCTTTCTGTTGGGCTTTCCCGCACAACATACGCAAAACACCCCAAAGGCCAGCCCCGTTCTGAAAATTCTGCACCTGCAAATGCCTATGGCACGCGACAGCGTTCCCACGTATATTATGCCTAAATGTAGCGTTGACCATTCACCGCCCCGATGGGAAGAGACTGGACACGGACCGCCGCCCCGACAGGGCAGCACCGTTTTCAAACCATCTCAGCTGTGCGCCCTCGGGTGCATGCGGGCGCGGCGAAGGTCGCGTTTTATCCTGATCTGAAAGTTATCTAATGAATATGCTCAAAATCGTCGCGGTGCCCATGCACAAAGAGGGGCGCAAATTTGTTGCGATCTTTGCCGCTATTACTGTGGTGCTGGGCCTCATCTGGGAGCCGCTGTTCTGGCTCGGCGCAGGTGTGACTGTCTGGTGCTATTATTTCTTCCGCGATCCGGTGCGCATCATCCCGCAACAAGACGGCCTTGTGATCTCACCCGCTGATGGCGTTGTATCCCTGATCGAACAGGTTGTACCCCCCGTCGAGATGGACCTCGGGTCCGAGCCGCTGACCCGTGTGTCAGTCTTTATGAATGTATTTAACTGCCATGTGAACCGCGCACCTGTTGCGGGTAAAGTGGTCGATATCACCTACCACCACGGCAAGTTTCTCAACGCCTCCCTCGACAAGGCCAGCATCCACAACGAGCGCAACAGCGTCACGCTGGAGACAGCAAACGGCACCCGTATCGGTGTGGTCCAGATCGCTGGCCTTGTGGCGCGGCGCATCGTTTGCTTCGTCGAGGAGGGACATACCCTGCATGCTGGCCAACGCTTTGGCCTGATCCGTTTCGGCAGCCGCCTTGACGTTTATCTGCCCCATGGCATCACCCCATTGGTCGCCGTCGGCCAAACCGCCGTGGCGGGTGAGACGATCCTCGCCGATCTGCTGGCAACGACGCAAACACCGCTGAAGGGCATGCCCGAATGAACACGCCATCGCGTATCAAGCTACGCCACATCGTGCCCAGCATGGTCACTGTCTTTGCCATTTGCGCAGGCATGACCGCTGTGCGGATGAGCCTTGAGGGACGGATCGAGTTGGCGCTCTATTTCGTGCTGCTGGCAGTATTCCTTGATGCTGCTGACGGCAAACTGGCGCGCTTCCTCGACACCGCCAGCCCTTTTGGTGCCGAACTTGATACGCTGGCGGATTTTTTCAACTTCGGCATCGTGCCGGGGATGCTGCTCTATAATACGCTCTACATCGACACGCCCTATGCCAGCCTAGGATGGCTCGCCACACTGATCCTTGCGGTCTGCTGTGCGCTGCGGCTGGCGCGATTCAATCTGTCGCTGCGCGGCGACGAGGTAACACTCAAGCAGGACGACTTCTTTGTGGGCGTCCCTGCCCCTGCACTGGCTTGTCTGGCCCTGATGCCGATTTTCTTGCATCTGAACGGAATGGAAAACACCAACCTGCCCATTCTGCGCGCAATCTATATCATCGGCGTTGGCCTGCTCGCGGTGAGCACGATCCCCACCTTCTCGATCAAACACGCAAGTATCCGCCGCGCGCATCTGCCCTTTGCCATTGTGGCCGCTGTTGTGATGGTTGTCGGCCTCATGGTCTATACTTGGCCCACCATGATCATCGTGAATTGCGCCTATCTGATATCGCTCCTCTTCTCCTATCGCGCCCAACGCAAGCAATCCGCCTAACCTCGTGCGGGGTCGAGTATCATTGGCCCGCACGGCCTGCCCCCTTACGTAAATTGCATTCGCCCCTATATCATCCGAACGCGGTAGAAGGATCAGAACAAGATGCGCTTTGACCCACAATTGGCTGACATAAGGTTCGGATGCGGCTTGTCGCCGACAATCGCACCGCCGCAAAGCGCGCAGGCCATGCTGGCAACGCTCAACACCCCCGATGATATCGCTTCCCGCTTTCCCGTGGAGGATTTTGAGACCTTTGGCCTACGAATCGCCGAGCGGATCGAGCAAAATAAGATCAGACGCAAGAACCGCGGCTCCCCCGAAGCACTTGCCGCGAAAAAAGTGAGCCGCGTCCTCAATAAGGAGGCCCGCATCGCGCAGGCCGCTTGGATGGGCCAACACCTCAACCGCTGGGTCTGGACCCAAGCGCCCCTGCGCGAACGCCTCACTGTCTTTTGGGCAGATCATTTCACCGCTACGGGAAAAGCAGGCGTTATCCGCCGCGCCGCAACCCCCTATGTCGAGACGGCGATCCGCCAGCTGGTCACTGCCAAATTCGAGGATCTGCTCCTCTCTGCGATCTTGCATCTGTTGATGATCCACTATCTCGATCAGGACCGCTCTTTCGGTCCCAACTCCCCCCAAGCGATAAAGAAAGGCAACAAGACAGGCCTGAACGAGAACCTAGCGCGTGAAGTGATGGAACTGCACACACTGGGCGTCGACGGCCCCTATACCCAAGCCGACGTGACCCAACTGGCCGAGCTTTTGACAGGCCTGACCACAGCCACGCCCGCGCGTATGAGTTTCCGCAAAAATATGGCCGAGCCGGGGGCGGAAACCGTGCTGGGCAAAAGCTACGGCGGAGATAAAAACGCCAATATCCGCGATGTGGAGGCGGTGCTGCGCGATCTGGCCCGCCACCCTGCCACGGCCTGCCACATCGCCCTTAAACTGGCGGTCCACTTCACCGCCGACACCCCCGATCCAGCGCTGGTCGCAGCACTCGAGCAGCGGTTCCTTGAGACAGACGGCGATCTGGCCCAAGTGACCGAAGCGCTGCTGACCCATCCCACCGCATGGGTGCCCGAGCGCAAAAACGTCAAACAACCGTTCCAGTTCATGGGGTCGGCACTGCGTGCGCTCGCGGTTCCCCCCACTGCCATGGCATCGCTAGACGAGCGCACCATGCGCCGCATCATTGCAGCCCACTTGGTCCAGATGGGCCATGTCTGGGAAAAGCCTGCAGGCCCCGACGGTCTGTCCGAGGAAGACAGCGCATGGATCGCCCCCCAAGGGATCGCGGCACGGCTGCAATGGGCAATCACGGTGCCGCAATTGCTGATGGACGAATTGCCCGACCCGCGCATATTCCTCGACACGGCACTGGGTGCGTTCAAAACACCCGCCATCTCCTTTGCCACCAACGCCGCCGAGACACGCTGGTACGGGGTTGGCCTCATCCTCGCATCCCCCACATTTCAAAGGACATGAGACCATGACTGACGCCCTGTCGCACCGCGCCTTTCTGTCCCGCTCTGCGCTCATCGGCTGCTCGCTTGCGGCCAGCCCCCTGCTCACCCCGATCAGCTTTGCCGCCACGCTGGGCGAAAACTGCCTCGTGGTGATCTTGCTGCGCGGGGGCATGGAAGGGCTTGATGTTGTGCGCCCCTACGGCGATCCCGCCTATGCTGCCCTGCGCGGCGATGCAGGCCTAACGGCAAGCGATCCGGCCATCGACCTCGACGGCTTTCACGCGATGCACCCCGCCCTGCGCCCGCTTTTACCGCTATGGAACAATGGCCAGCTAGGCTTTGCCCATGCCGTCTCCACCCCCTACCGCGACAAGCGCAGCCATTTCGACGGTCAGGACTTGCTTGAGGCGGGTCTGAGCGATCCGGGCGATACCTCAACGCGCGATGGCTGGCTCAACCGCGTGCTGCAACATATGGACGGCGCACAGGCCGAGACCGCTTATGCCATTGGCCGCGAACAGATGAGCATTCTCGGCGGGCCTGCCAAAACCCAGCGCTGGTCGCCAGAGGCCGACATGGTCCTCTCCCCCCAAGCGATCAAACTCGCCCGCCTTATCATGGCCGAAGACCCCGCATTCGATGCCGCCTTTTCTCAGGCCATGGCAATCGCAGACACCGACGGCGACGCCGTCGCCATGAGCGGCTCATCCGATGACATGATGATGATGGTCAACCAGAACGCCAAACAGGCAAACAAGGGCAGCGCCGAGCGGCGCATCGCACAATTTGCGGGCAAACGCCTGCGCGAGGAAAGCCGCATCGCTTCCTTCTCTATAAACGGCTGGGATACCCACTAACGTCAGGATGTCTCCTTGCCCAAGGCGCTGGGACGGCTTTCTGATACCATTCTAACCCTCCAACAAACCCTGACAGGTCCCGTCTGGAACAAAAACACCGTGGTGGCCGTAACCGAATTCGGCCGTACCGCCCAAATCAATGGCTCTGGCGGATCCGACCACGGCACGGGCGGTCTGATGATTATGGCGGGCGGCGGCCTGCGCGGTGGCCGCGTGATCGGCGACTGGCCCGGACTGGCTGAGGCACAACTCTACGAGCGCCGCGATCTCATGCCCACCCGCGACCTGCGCGCCCATATCGGCTGGCTGCTGCACAGCCTCTTTGCGCTGCCCGTCTCCACCATCGAGGCCAGCATTTTTCCAGGTCTGGACATGGGCGCTGATCCCACCCTGCTGCGTTAACGAAAAAGGGCCGCCCCGAGAGGCAGCCCTTTCAATCACAATAAGTCGATTAGGCTTAGCCCACCAACTCCAGACCGGAGAAGAAATACGCGATTTCTTCCGCTGCTGTTTCCGGCGCGTCGGAGCCGTGTACAGAGTTTTCGCCAACTGATTCCGCGAACTCGGCGCGGATTGTGCCGGCTTCTGCGTCCGCAGGGTTGGTTGCACCCATAACTTCGCGGTTTTTCGCGATGGCATTTTCGCCTTCCAGAACTTGGGCGACGATTGGCGCGGAGGCCATGAATTCGCACAGCTCGTCATAGAAGGGACGCTCAGCGTGCACTTTGTAGAACTCGCCCGCTTGGGCTTTGGACAAGTGGATACGCTTTGAAGCGACGATGCGCAGGCCAGCATCCTCGAATTTCTTGGCGATTGCGCCTGTGAGGTTACGCTTTGTTGCGTCTGGCTTGATGATCGAGAATGTGCGCTCTAGGCCCATGGGTCGTCTCCTGATAGAGGTTGAATTTGGCGCTGACTAGCATGGCACCTGCCCTATGAAAAGCGGCGATTGACGCCACGCACGAAGTGGGTCAAACGCAGCGCATGTTACGTATATCAGAGATCAACTATTCCGTCGAAGGCCGCCCTCTTTTCATAGAGGCAAGCGCCGTCATTCCTGATGGCCACAAAGTGGGCCTCGTCGGGCAAAACGGGGCTGGCAAAACCACCCTCTTCCGCATCATCCGCAAGGAGCTGGGGCTGGACGCAGGCGAGATCATCCTGCCCTCGCGCGCCAAGATTGGCGGCGTGGCCCAGGAAGTGCCCTCCTCGGAGATGTCGCTCATCGACACGGTGCTGGAATGCGATACCGAACGCGCCGCGCTGATGCTTGAAGCCGAGACCGCAACCGATCCGACCCGCATCGCCGATATCCAAGCGCGGCTTGTAGATATCGACGCATGGACCGCCGAGGGCCGCGCCTCGTCGATCCTCAAGGGTCTGGGTTTCGACGACTACGACCAACAGCAACCCTGCTCCGCCTACTCTGGCGGTTGGCGCATGCGCGTGGCCCTCGCTGGCGTTCTGTTCGCCGAGCCCGACCTGCTGCTCCTCGATGAGCCGACCAACTACCTCGACCTTGAGGGCGCGCTCTGGCTTGAGAACTACCTGTCGAAATACCCCCACACGGTCATCATCATCAGCCACGACCGCGGCCTACTAAACCGTGCCGTGGGCGGCATCCTCCACCTCGAGGATAAAAAACTCACCTATTACCAAGGTAACTATGACCAGTTCGCCCACATGCGGGCCGAAAAGCGTGCCCAACTGACCGCAGCTTCCAAAAAGCAGCAAGCACACAAAGCGCACATGCAAGCCTTTGTCGACCGCTTCAAAGCAAAAGCCTCCAAGGCCAAACAAGCCCAATCGCGCATGAAAGCCATCGAGAAGATGGTGACGATCACGCCACCAGAGGAAGCCGCGCGCAAAGTATTCAACTTCCCGCAGCCAGACGAATTGTCACCCCCGATCATCAGCATCGAAGGCGGCTCCACAGGCTATGACAACGGCGTCCCCGTCCTGTCGCGCCTCAACCTGCGCATCGACCAAGACGACCGCATCGCCCTGCTGGGCCGCAACGGCCAAGGTAAATCGACGCTTTCCAAACTGTTGTCGAACCGTCTGGTCCTGTTCGAGGGCAAAGCCGTCAACTCAAACAAACTGCGCATCGGCTTTTTCGCCCAGCATCAGGTCGACCAGCTGATCGTCGAGGAGACACCGCTACAGCACATGATCTCTGCCCGTCCCGGTGTGATGCAATCCAAACTGCGCGCGCAACTTGCAGGTTTCGGCCTAGGCCCTGACCAAGCGGACACTGCCGTGGGTCGCCTGTCCGGTGGTCAAAAAGCACGCTTGTCGCTCCTGCTCGCCACTCTCGATGCGCCGCACCTGCTGATCCTCGACGAGCCAACAAACCACCTCGACATCGAGAGCCGCGAAGCACTGGTCGAAGCGCTCACCCGCTACTCGGGTGCCGTGATCCTCGTGAGCCACGATATGCACCTGCTGTCCATGGTCGCCGACCGCCTCTGGCTGGTGTCCGATGGCACAGTGAAGCCTTATGAAGACGATCTCGAAGCCTACCGCAAAATGCTCCTCACGGTCGAAAAACCTGTCAGCAAAAACGCGCGCCCCAAAACCGAGGCCCCCAAGGAAAAGAAGGCCTCCCGCGAGGAAATCATGGCCCTCAAGTCCGAGGTCCGCAATTCCGAAGCCCGCGTGACCAAAATCAACGACATGCGCGATAAACTCGCCAAAAAACTCGCCGACCCTGCTCTTTATGAGAAGGACAAGGTGGGCGAATTGGAAGTCTGGAACAAGAAATACGCCGAAGTCATGGCCGCCCTAGAGCGCGCCGAGAGCCTTTGGATGGACGCAGCAGGAAAGCTGGAAAAAGCCCAGAAGTAAGGATCACGCAATGACAATCGACACCGCCTATATGATCACGGCTTTTGTGACGATGCTGGTGGTGATCGACCCCATTGCGATCGTCCCAATCTTCCTCGCCCTCACACCGGGGATGGATACCAAGCAACGCGCTCGCATCGCTCTGCGCGCCGTTTTGGTGGCCGGACTTCTGCTGGCCCTCTTTGCCTTCTTCGGCAAAGCAGTCCTCGGCTTCATCGGCATCTCCATGCCCGCTTTCCGCGTCGCTGGTGGCATCCTGCTTTTTCTCACCGCAATGGACATGCTGTTCGAGCGGCGCACAAAACGTCGCGAAGACAGCAGTGACCCCGATCACGGCCTCCCGCATGATGACCATAACGACCCTTCCGTCTTCCCCATGGCTATCCCGCTGATCGCTGGTCCCGGTGCCATCGCTTCCGTGATCCTGCTTGTCGGGCAAAAGCCGGGCGGCGAAGGGCTGGTCTCTATCCTCGCCATCACTGCCGTCATCCTGCTCGTCATGTACATCTTCTTGCGCCTCTCCAGCGTGCTGGAAAGTGCCATGGGCAAAGTTGCCATCAACGTGACCACCCGTGTGCTGGGCATGCTTCTTGCCGCGCTGTCGGTTCAGTTCGTCCTCGACGGTTTGGCCGAGTTCGGTTTTGTCACCGCACTTGGATAGCGCCAAGTTCTTCCTATATTGAGCGCAACCAAAAGGAGCCGCCATGACCGGAGACAACATTGCCAGCCTTATCTACCTTGCCCTCTTGGGCTGTGCCGTAGCAGGTTGGTTCTTCATGTCAGGCCGTGACGGCATCGGCAAAACCCTGCAAATGGCTATGATCTGGGGCTTTATCTTTCTTGGGGTGATCGCAGGATACGGCCTTTGGAATGATGTGCAGCGCCAAACAGCGGGCGGCCAGATGCTGCAACTTGGCAGCGGCATGATATCTGTCCCGCGCCAGTCTGACGGCCATTACTACCTGACCCTCGCCCTCAACGGGGAGAGCATCCGCTTTGTCGTGGACACAGGCGCCACTGATATGGTGCTGAGCCTTGAGGATGCGCGCAGCATCGGCCTTGACCCCGATAGCCTCAATTTCATCGGCACCGCCAATACCGCCAACGGTCAGGTGCGCACCGCCCCCGTGCGCCTTGATACCGTTCGCTTGGGCGATATCACCGACACGGATGTCTTCGCCTCGGTCAACGGCGGCGAAATGGACGGCTCCCTGCTTGGCATGCGCTATCTTGAGCGTTGGGGCCGTATCGAGATCACTGGCGGCGAATTGCGCCTCACCCGCTAAATCCCCGCTCTAGATCAATGCCATACGCTCGCGCCGCTCGGGGTCGGGAAAGGGCCGGTAAAGTGCGACATCAACTTCGCCCACCATCTGGTGCACCGTTGTATAAAGCCGCTCCATCCCTTCATCGCTGGACGCTTTAAAGCGGAACGCAGCATCAAGCTGGGTCATATTCTCCACTTCGATCTCCAACAGAAAATCACGAGCCTTCGGCGCACCAAAGCCCAGCTTGCGACGACACAACCGCCACGACAGGATCACACCCGCATTTTTCAAATGCTCCATCCAGACCTCCAGAGCCCCCGCAAAAGCAAGCGCCTTGGACGTGTCGCGCAGATCAATCGAACACTGATAAAGATTCATAAACTTCCCCTAAAAGCTGGTTGCCCCACTATTTCAAAGGAACGCTAAATAAGGGTTAAACCGCACGCCTGTGCGCCAGATTTCCCGTTGTTCCTAGTTTCCTGCACAAACAGGATGTTCCTCTTTCAGGGTGC
>CAWVWS010000039.1:0-21040 GCA_963933905.1 uncultured Sulfitobacter sp. | reverse complement strand
CCGCGCTTCGGAATAACGGATATACATGCGCAACAAATCTGCCGCGAACAACGCGGCCTCATCGCCCCCCGTTCCCGGCCGTATCTCCAACATTGCGGGCCGCGCATCGGCCTCGTCGCGCGGCAACAGCGCCAGTTGCAAAGACGCCTCCGCCGCAGGCAAAACATGCTCAATCTCGTAAATCTCGTCTTTTGCCATGGCCGCCATCTCTGGATCAGCCAGCATCTCTCGCGCCCCCTCGAGGTTTTCGAGCAGCACGCGGTAGGCCGCAATCTCATTCACCACAGGGCGCAGATCACTGTATTCCTTGGCCAGCTTGGAAATATCCCCGCCATCCGTGCTCATAGCCGCTTCGAGATACTCGAAACGGGCAGTAATCTGGGCAAGTCTATCCATTGGTATCATGGCTTTGGGAGTGACCTATGAAAACGCTTTGGTCAAGAGCAGCGTCATGGTATAAAGGGCATATGAAACGATTTGCATTCCTTATCGCTCTGCTTCCACTCTCTGCGCATGCGCAAACTCTGACAAAAGCCAAGACAATCGACTGTTATTGCACAGACAGCACAGGCGGGCGGATCGAGTTGGGCGAAAGCATCTGCCTCAACGTAGGCGGCCGTATGTTCACCGCCCAATGCCAGATGTCACTCAACGTGCCCATGTGGCGCGAGACCCAAGAAGGCTGCCTTAGCTCGGACCTCGACCTACCCTTCAGCCCGCTTGATCCGCGCACGCTCCAAGAGCCCGTTCAGACGCTTGGCATTCACCCCAAGGTCTGATTTTCCGAACCGTAACCGCGCATAGAGTTTGATCTGGTCGCCGTCCTGCTCAATGGTGGTGAAATCAGGAAAACCCATCCACTGCGAGCGGGTGATATAGGTCAACCGCCCCTCGCCCACACCGCCGGCAATCAGTTCCGTGCGCGGCAGCGCCAGCATTCCCTGATGCAGCTCAGACAACAGACCGGGCGTGGATTGCACAACGCGCCCAGACCAGCCTTCGCCATCCGTATTCTCCGCATCGCCAATCGGCTTGTGCCAGCGCGATACATCCGTTGGCGCCAGACGGACAAACGCCATCCCGCAAACCATCGCCAAAACCAGAATCACCCAAACCATTTTCCGCATCCTCACTACCCGCTATCGCCCGAAACGGGCCTCGCCTCACCTGTACGCAACTCCTGGCAGGACACACAAAATCTCATACAGCAGATTTGCCGCCGTCAGCGCGGTATTGCCTGAAGGGTCATAAGGCGGCGACACTTCGACCAGATCACCGCCGATGATGTTCAACCCCTTGAGGCCGCGGATCAATTCCAACGCTTGCGGTGTCGTCAGCCCGCCAATCTCGGGCGTCCCCGTTCCGGGCGCATAAGCAGATTCAAGACTATTAATATCATAGGTCACATAGGTCGGCGTTTCGCCAATATCACGCCTGATCTCTCCCGCCAACTGCGCCAGACTGCGCCCCCACAACTCCTCCGCAGGCCATTGCTGGAACCCCCAACCAACAGCCTCGCTAAAATCTGTCGCGGCATAGCCTGTCCCGCGTATCCCGATTTGATAGGTCTTCTCGGGACGGATCAGACCCTCCTCATAGGCACGCCGAAACACGGTGCCGTGGGTCTCTTTTTCGCCGAACATCTCGTCATTCACATCCGCATGGGCATCCACATGGATAAGCGCCACAGGCCCATGCCGCTTTGCCATGGCCCGCAGGATCGGGAGCGTGATCGAATGATCACCGCCCATCGCCAACGGTATCGTATCATACATGAGGATTTGATCGTAACTCTCTTTTATAATTGACAAAATATCTTTGAGCGAGAAGGTATTTATCGCCAGATCCCCAATGTCCGCCACTTGCAAACTGTCAAACGGGGCTGCCCCCGTCGCCAGATTGTAGGGCCGCAACATCGCACTCTCGCTGCGTATCTGCTTGGGTCCGAACCGCGTGCCAGAACGCCACGAGGTCCCGATGTCCATCGGTATCCCAAGCACAGCCACATCCAAGCCCTTGAGGTCATTGACCGCAGGCAGCCGCATAAATGTCCCCGGCCCCGAAAACCGCGCCAGCTCGTTGCCGCCAATCGGTTGGTTCTTCTCACTCATCAATCAATTCTCCGCGCCCCGTCAAGACCGCATCCTAGCACCCAAAAGGCAGCATATTTCCGTCGCCACATGCGCCCCCGCAATCGCAGTGGCCCCTGTGGTATCAAACGGCGGCGACACTTCCACAATGTCCCCGCCGCGTATGTTTATCCCCGCCAGATCGCGCAGCATCGCAGCCGCCTGCCAGCTTGCCAACCCGCCCCAAACAGGCGTGCCTGTGCCGGGTGCAAAAGCGGGATCAAGCGCATCTATATCAAATGTGAGGTATGTAGGGTTATTCCCTAATATATTCTTAATTTTTGCCACCGCCGCAGCCGTCCCACCCTCATGCACCTCGCGTGCATCAATGGTCGTCACGCCCATCGTGTCAGGGTTATGGGTCCGAATACCCACCTGAACACTTGTGGCAGGATCAATATAGCCCAGCTTGATCGCCTTATAAAACATCGTGCCGTGGTCGATCCGCTCCATGTCATCATCGACCCAAGTGTCTGAATGCGCATCAAAATGCAGCAGGCTCATCGGCCCGAACTTCTCGTAATAGGCCTTGAGAATCGGAAAGCTGATGTAGTGATCCCCGCCAAGCGCCACACTCGCCGCCCCAGCATCCAAAATGCCCGCAATATGCGCGGTCAACGTGGCAGGAAACTCCGGCACTTTCGCATAATCAAACGCCAGATCACCGTAATCCACGATGGCCCGCTCAGCCATCACATCAAAATCCCAGCCATAGGGCGGATCATAGGGCTGCAAGGCGCTCGCCTCGCGGATCGCCCGTGGGCCCAGCCGCGTGCCCGTGCGGTTTGTCACCGCTTGGTCAAACGGCACGCCCGTCACGGCGATATCCACACCCGTCAAATCCTTGGTGTACTTACGGCGCAAAAACGATGTTGCCCCACCAAAGGCATTCTCGAAACTTGGCCCCTTGAGATCATCGCGCATGAATGCCTGATCTACTTGGCTCTTGGCATCCTCTAAGCCCATTATTTCGCCGCAGGTTGCAGTTGTTCCACCAGCTGCGCAAAGAAGGACGCGCCCACGGGCGCAATCTCGTCGTTAAAGTTGAATTTGGGATGGTGCAGCCCTGCCCCCGGACCCGCACCAAGGAACAAATACGATCCGGGCCGCTCCTCCAGCATATAGGAGAAATCCTCCGCGCCCGCGACTTTGGCAAAGTCGTCATCGACTTTCCCCTCACCGACCAGCCCCCGCGCCACACCCGCCGCAAACGCCGTCTGCGCCTCGGAGTTCACAGTCGCAGGATAGCCCTCTTCATAATCAAGCTCGGCTTCAACGCCGTAGCTCGCCGCCTGTCCCTGAACAATCTCGCCCATCCGCTTCATAATCGTGTCCCGCGTCTCCTTGTCAAAGGTGCGTACGGTCCCGTTAACCATCGCCGTATCAGGGATGATATTGCTCGCCGTGCCTGTATGGATTTGCGTGACCGAGATTACCTTCTCCGCCCCCGACTTCACATTACGGCTGATGATCGTCTGGATCGCAGTGACCATGCCACAGGCCGCAACCACAGGGTCCGCAGTCTCATGCGGCATCGCCCCATGCCCGCCGCGCCCGTTGATTGTAATGGTAAAGCTGTCCACCGCCGCCATGATTGCACCGGGTCGCGTATAAAACGCACCCTCCTCGGCCCCTGGGAAATTGTGGATGCCATACACTTCGGCAATGTCGAAACGGTCCATCATGCCTTCGGCACACATCACCTGCGCGCCCCCACCTTCTTCCTCCGCTGGTTGGAAAATCAGCGCCACACGGCCAGAGAAATTCCGCGTCTCCACCAAGTATTTCGCCGCCCCCAGCAACATCGCCGTATGCCCGTCATGCCCGCAGGCATGCATCTTCCCCGCATGGGTGGAGGCATATTCAACCCCCGTTTCTTCCTCGATCGGCAGCGCGTCAAAATCCGCGCGCAATCCTACAGTCGGCCCATCCCCCTTACCGTTGATGATCGCAACAATCCCCGTCTGAGCAACCCCCTCATGGATCTCGTCCACGCCAAATTCCTCCAACCGCTCCTTGATAAACGCCGCCGTCTTGGGGCAATCAAAGCTCAGTTCGGGAATGGTATGCAAATGGCGCCGCCACGTTGTCATATCCTCGGCGAAATCGGCGATGCGGTTGATGATGGGCATGGGTGGACTCCTATCTCTGGTTAACCTTATCTGACACCAGAGCGGGAGGACACGCAATGCCAGATGACCTGATAAACAATGAGGCCGCAGGCATTGAGCGCCTGCTGGAAATCATGCGCCGCCTGCGTGACCCCAACACAGGCTGCCCGTGGGACATCGAGCAGGATTTCGACACCATAGCCCCCTACACCATCGAGGAAGCTTATGAAGTCGCCGACGCGATCGAGCGCCGCGACTGGGTTGAGCTTGAGGGCGAGTTGGGCGATCTTCTGTTACAATCGGTCTACCATACGGCCATGGGAGAGGAAGCAGGCCACTTCACCTTCCAGTCCGTCGTGCGCAACATCTCCAACAAAATGGTCGCCCGTCACCCCCATGTTTTTGGCGATGAAAACCGTGAGAAATCAGCCGAACAACAGACCCGCGACTGGGAAGCGATCAAGGCAGCCGAACGTGCAGGCAAAAAACAACAAGGCGCGCTCGACGGTGTCGCCGTTGGCCTGCCTGCGCTCCTACGCGCCTACAAGATGCAAAAACGCGCCGCCCGCGTCGGCTTTGACTGGCCCGACACAGGTGACGTTATCGCCAAAATTCAGGAAGAAGCAGCAGAGCTGGTCGAGGCCCGTGACACCCTCACCCCCGAGGAGCAATTCGAGGAATTCGGCGATCTGATGTTCGTCATGGCAAACCTTGGCCGCCATCTGGGGATCGAACCCGAGGCCGCCCTACGCGCCGCCAACGCCAAATTCACCCGCCGCTTTGCAGGGGTAGAGGCCAAACTGGCCGAGATTGGCAAAACACCCGAAGACAGCGATCTGGCGGAAATGGACGCCCTCTGGGACGCCGTCAAAGCCGATGAAAAAGCCGCAAAGCCCTAGCGCAGCAACATCACTGCTGGCATCGCCGCGATCTCGTCGAGGTGTTCGCGGTAGCGCCCTTGCAGGATCCGCGTCTGGCGCTTGGTAAACTCCGACACGCCACGGCTCTCCTTATCATCACGGTGCTCCGCGATAATCTGCTGCCACGCCTCACGCGTCAATGTCTCGCCCGCTTGATACCGCTCCTGCAACGCAACCAACGCCGCATCCGTCGCCGAATGGTTCATCCGCCGTGCTGGCTCGCGCAGCGCCACACCTGCCAGCTCTGGCACCAACATGCTCAGAATATCCACGCTCCGCCCGCGACGGCCATAATCGATCACCACCAGCTCCTGCACCTTCAGCTGCTTGAAGATCAACCGCACCAGATCAGGCCAACCACGGTCCATCTCCAACATATTCCGCCGCCCCTCCGCAAAGGGGGGTGATTTATTATCCTCTGCCCGCTTGCGGTAGGCCGAGACATAGAGGCCGGTATAGTCCCGCACCACCAGCACCGCCCGCAACACAGGCGCCTGCGCCGCCGCCGCCAGCGTCTGCAACCGCACTTCCGCCACAGGATAAAATTGCCCGCTCGGAAAGTGAATCAACCGTCCGGGGATATTCTCTTCCGACAGGATCATCGCGTGGCTGCTCTCAGTGGCATGGCGCTGCAACTCCGCCGTGGCCGCGGGTAGGAACTTCGCCTCCCATTGCTTCAAATTACGCGGGTCCGGCAGCTTGAGCCGCAAGTCCCCTTGCGGAATATCGTCCCGCCCCGGGTACGCGATATCAAACCCCGCCTGCGCCAACAGATCACGGTTTTCCGCCAACATCATCTGAAACGACGATGTCCCCGTCCGGTGCGCACCCAGATGCACATAAAGTGGCTTACCCTGCTTCATGCCTTCACGCTTACCCAATCAGCAGCCCCTTGCGCAAGCATTGCTGACTGCTGGACAAGCACTGCACAGCTTGCGAGTGTGCGCAAAAGCACGCTCACAGGAAGTCCCCATGCCCCCACGCAAGATTATCATTGATACAGATCCCGGTCAGGACGATGCCGTGGCGATCCTTCTGGCACTGGCCAGCCCCGAAGATGTGGACGTGCTGGGCATCACCTGTGTTGCAGGCAACGTCCCACTGCCGCTGACGACCAAGAATGCCCGCATCGTCTGCGAACTGGCAGGCCGCTCCGATATGCCCGTCTATGCGGGATGCGACCGTCCGTTGGGCCGCGATCTGGTCACAGCCGAACATGTACACGGCAAAACGGGCCTCGACGGCCCCACACTCCCCGATCCGACAATGCCCATGGCCGAAGGGCACGCAGTTGATTTCATCATTGACCAACTGCGCACCTACGCGCCGGGCACCATCACACTCTGCCCGCTCGGCCCGCTCACCAACATTGCCACAGCGCTGGAAAAAGCACCCGATATCGCAAGCCGCATCGCCAAGATCGTGCTTATGGGTGGCGGCTATTTCGAGGGGGGCAACATCACCCCCGCCGCAGAATTCAACATCTACGTTGACCCCCAAGCCGCTGATATTGTGTTCAAATGTGGCGCGCCAATTGTCGTCATGCCTCTCGATGTGACGCACAAAGCACTCGTGACCCGCTCCCGCAATGACGCCTTCCGCGCGCTCGGCACGCCCGTGGGCATCGCGGTGGCCGAAATGACCGATTTTTTCGAGCGTTTCGACAAGGATAAATACGGCTCCGCTGGCGCGCCCCTGCATGACCCCTGCGTCACCGCCTATATGATCCAGCCTGATCTGTTCACAGGCCGCCACATCAACGTCGAGGTTGAGACGCAGTCAGAGCTGACAATGGGCATGACCGTCGCCGACTGGTGGGGCGTCACCGACCGCGCGCCCAACGTGACTTTCATGGGCGATATAAACGCCAACGGCTTCTTCGCCCTCCTGACGACGCGTCTGGCAAGACTGTGAGCGCGGCCCTCACACTCGCGGGTCCCGACCACCTCGACAAGCTGTTGGCATTGGTTGAAGCCTTCCACACCGAGGCGGATATGAAATCGACCGAGGAAAGCCGCCGCGCAGGGCTGGGACCATTGCTCGACGGCATTCCCTACGGCTGTGTCTACCTCATCGGACCACCCCGTGCGCCCATCGGGTATATGGCCATCACATTCACATGGTCCATTGAATACGGCGGTCTGGACGGCAACATAGACGAACTCTACATTCGTCCGGGCGTGCGTGGACGCGGCATTGCCTCCGAGGCACTGGTGGCCTTGCCAAAAGCACTCTCAGGCGGTGGCCTGCGCACCATCCACCTCGAAGTGGACCGCACAAACGCCTCCGCCCTCAAACTCTACCGCCGCGCAGGATTTATCCTCAACGAGAACTATATGTTTATGACCAAACATCTTTGAGGAAGCCCCGATGGAAATCCCCTTCGACAACAGCTTTGCCGCACTACCCGACGCCTTCTATACCCGCATCGATCCAACTTCAGTTGCGACACCCAAGATATTGGCGTTCAACAATTATTTGGCAAAATTACTCGGCATTTCCAGCGCGGATCAGGCAGAGCTTGCACAGATGTTCAGCGGTAACTCCCTACCCCAAAACGCCGATCCACTGGCGCAACTCTATGCAGGTCACCAATTCGGCAACTTCAATCCCCAACTGGGCGATGGCCGTGCAATTCTGCTTGGAGAAGTCATAGATACCAACGGCATACGCCGCGACATTCAACTCAAAGGGTCAGGCCGCACCCCCTATTCTCGTGGCGGCGATGGCCGCGCATGGCTTGGCCCAGTTCTGCGCGAATATGTGATCTCCGAGGCGATGCACGCCCTCGGCGTCCCCACCACCCGCGCCCTCGCTGCTGTGACCACAGGCGAAGACATCTTGCGCGAACAAGGGATGCTGCCCGGTGCAATCCTCACCCGCACAGCCTCCAGCCACCTGCGCGTGGGCACGTTCCAAGTCTTCGCCCATCGTGGCCAAGTCGACGACTTGCGCACTCTCACCGACTACGCGATCAACCGCCACTACCCTGATGCGACTGGCCCGATGGACCTGCTCCGCGCCGTCTGCATGGCCCAAGCAAATCTCATCGCGCAATGGATGTCCCTCGGCTTCATCCACGGCGTCATGAACACCGACAACTGCGCTATCGGCGGCGAGACGATCGACTATGGTCCCTGCGCCTTCATGGATGATTTCAACAAGGGCCGCGTCTTCTCCAGCATCGACCAACAGGGCCGCTATGCCTACGGCAACCAGCCCAACATCGCGATCTGGAACATGGCGCAACTGGCGACTGCCCTCCTGCAACTCTTCGAGGACAAAGACGCTGCCTTGGAGGAAGCAACCGCGATCATCCACGCCATGCCAGAGCAGATCGAGGCCGCGTGGCTCACCCGCTTTGCCGCCAAAATTGGAATCGCATCACCCACGGCTGAGGACACCGATCTCATTCAATCCCTTCTGGATATGATGCAAACCGACGGTGCTGATTTCACCAACACCTTCCGCGCCCTGAGCGATGGCACCGCCAGCGACCAGTTTACCAACCGCGAGGCATTCGACGCATGGGCCAAAACCCACGCAGACCGCATCGCTGACATGCCAGACGCCAAAACCGTGATGAACGCCGCAAACCCCGCCGTCATCCCGCGCAACCACCGCATCGAGCAGATGATCCAAGCGGCAGTCACAGGCGACATGGCGCCTTTCAACCGCCTCATGACCGCTTACAAAACGCCCTACATCCTCACCGATCCAGAGCTGGCAAATCCCCCAACCCCATCCGAAATCGTCCCCGCCACCTTTTGCGGAACCTAAGCTACCTTGGGCTTGCGGTTAATCAGCGTAATCCCCGCCGCCACCAGCACCAGTGCGATCCAGATCGACGGCGCGATTTTCTCTCCCAGCAACACCCATCCCAGCAGCACCGAGGCCACAGGCGAGATAAAGCTAAACGACGCAACCGAATTGGCCGGATACCGTTTCATCAGCCAGAACCACGCCAGAAACCCGAGGCTCGCCACGCCGATAATCTGGAACGCCATCCCCCAGAGGTGAATGGCCTCCACCTCCCGCAGCATCGGCCCAAACAACGGTGCCAACAACAACAATATCGGCGCGGAAATCATCACTTGGCTGATCAACTGCTGTTCAGGCGGCACATGTGCCAGCGGCGTCACCCGCACAACCAACACAATCCCCGCCCAAGACAAAGCCGAGCACAGCGCCAGAATATCACCCGTCCAGCTGATCTGCCCGTCACCACGCTCCGCCAATGCGATAACCACCCCGCCAAAGGCGAGCGCCAGACCCAGAACCTTGCGCTTTGTCAGCCCCTCGTCAGGCAGAAACACAACACTCGCCAGCGCCAACCACAAAGGCATCGAATAGAAGATGACCGAGGAGCGACTGACCGTAGACACATCAAGAGCGTTATACAAACACATGAACTCAAACGCAAAAAGCAGCCCCGACACCACGGCCCAGCCCCATGCCTCACGCGGCATTCGAAACGACACACCGCGCAAATACATCCAAAGCAACAGCACAAACACAGCCCCCGCCGAGCGTAACCCCGCCGCAAAAACAGGGCTAAACCCGCCCGCCGTCACTTTTATTACCACTTGGTTAAACGCCAGATGCAGCGCAAAAGCGGTTAGCGCCACGGCCCCGAAGGCATCAACAGTCGATTTTCTTTCCATAATCTCACCAACCCCTTAGCCGCCACAGATGTCAATGCGCACCAATCACCTCTTTTTCCCCCGTTACACCCCGCCCGAATATGCCATGATACGGCATAATTGATTCAAAACAGGGGGAGCTCACTCATAAGCCTTATGAAAACATTGGCCAAAGTGGCTATCGGCGTCGCAGTTGCAAAAGGTGCCAGCGCGAAGATGAAGGGCGGCCAAGGCGGCACATCCCAAGCAGGCGGCGGTCTTGGCGGTCTCTTGGGCGGTCTGACAAGCGGCGCTGGCGCGCAAGGCGCAGGCGGTTTGCAGGACATGCTCGGTGGCATGCTTGGCGGCGGCGCAGCGGGTGGTGCCACAGGCAGTGACGGCCTCGGCGGCCTGCTCGAAAGCCTCGGTGGTGGCGCACAAGGTGGTGCGGCACAAGGTCGCCTTGGCGGCCTCTTGGGCGGTCTGGCTGGCGGTGGTGGCGCGGGCGGTATGCTCGGCGGTCTGGCCTCTGCGGCCGGTGCCGGTGGCCTCTTGGACGGTCTGACAAGTGCGATGGGCAATGCCCCTGCGCAAAACGACCAAAGCTTTGGCGCGGTCCTGAACTCCCAATTCGACCAAACACCAGAGCCTGCGATCCAACCTTCCCAAGATCAGGAAGCCGCCGCAGCCCTCATGCTCGCCGCGATGATTCAGGCGGCCAAATCCGACGGCACCTTCGATGAGGCCGAGAAGGAAAAGCTGCTCGGCCAACTTGGTGACGTAGACGCCGAAGAAGCCGCCTTCGTCCAAGCACAGCTGCAATCGCCCGTCGACATCAACAACCTCGTGGCCAACACCCCCGATGGTATGGGCCAGCAAGTTTACGCAATGAGCGTGAAGGGCATCGACCTCGACACCCAAGACGAAGCGCAATACCTGCACAAACTCGCCACCGCTTACGGCATGCAGCCCGCACAGGTGAACGAAATCCACGCCCAACTAGGCGTGCCATCGCTCTACAACTAAGCGGATCATGACCACAAAGCCCCCGACCAATCGGGGGCTTTTCAATGTCTGCTAAGCGGACGAAGCCGCCGTAGGCGCATTTGAAACCAAGGTCCGCTATTGCATTTTGCAACTATGGAGTTCCGAAAATTCCAGTCGGTTTTTCATCAAGACTGGTCAGATTTTTCCTACTCCAGAACTCATCAACTTTTTTTGGTCCCAATTCAGCATAGTGCGGCTCCAGATCGGTTTCCCCTCGACTTCGAACCATGGACATCTCCGGAACGCCCGTGCCGCAGGAAGTGGTGACAAGGTCGACATC
The DNA here is from genome assembly GCA_963933905.1 of uncultured Sulfitobacter sp. Taxonomy (GTDB): domain Bacteria; phylum Pseudomonadota; class Alphaproteobacteria; order Rhodobacterales; family Rhodobacteraceae; genus Sulfitobacter. Next base: position 9,931 of record CAWVWS010000039.1, on the reverse strand, counting down.
AAGCACGAAGATATTGCGCGCACCGGCAAAGTCGGGAAACAACGCATAAAGATCGTTCCACTCGGGATCGCGCCGATGGATGACACGAGCCTGACCATATGTGCGTAGGATCAGGGGGGCTCCTTCGAAGGCGCAGAACATCAACGTCATGCGTGGGTTCTCCAAAAGATGCGCCGCCGTTTCGTTCCCGCTCCCAGTCAAGCTGAGCCATACAATTTTTTGGCCTGACACAACGCGCAGGGAGTCCATTCCCTTTGGTGAAAGATTGACACGCCCATCCGCTGCCGCTGTCGCGACAAAAAACATGACCTGTTTCTTAATGAATGCGCGAAACGTCCCGGTAAGTTTATGGGTCTTGATCCCCACTATTTCAGACCTCCCCGGATCATGCATTCATCTATGGTTTCGTAAGACAAATTGTTGCCCAACCCCGCAAAATCTCCGTGTTCGAACATGGCAGCTGACAAGTTGTGCAAGGTTGTATGTGTGGCGGTTGCCATTGCCATTCCCAATGAAATTCGCGCTGCTCCTGCATTTGCAAAGTCCGCCAAGCTGACATTTTCCACTGTGCTGATCCCAACATTCACTGGGATGGATACGCTGCTACACACCTTTGCGACGGTCTCTATGTCCTTTAGATAGGGGATGTAGACGCAATCTGCCCCAGCGGCTTCAAAGGCTTGAATGCGCCTGATCGCTTCATCGATATCATAGGCACCATACATAAAACCGTCCGCACGCGCGACCAGAACAAAGTCCTTGGGCAACGCTCTTGCCGCAGCACTGGCTGCACGTATGCGCTCGACAGAAAGGTCAAAACTGTGGGGTTGGGCGTCGACAGGCGATATGTCTTCAATCAAAATGCCAGCCAATTCAATTTCTGCAGACAATTTGATAGTTTCTTCCAAGACGTCCGGGGCATCGCCAAAGCCATTCTCAAAGTCGCCGGATACGGGAAGCGATGTGGCCGAAACGATAGCTTCTGCGTGAGCGAGCGCTTCGTCCCGCGTGAGCGTTCCCAAGTCCGAGCGACCCAATGTGAACGCATGTGCACCAGAGGACGTGGCTAAGGCCTTTGCGCCCAGACCTGCGAATAGGCGGGCCGTCCCTATATCCCAGGCATTTGCCAAAATGAACGGATTTCCGCGCGCGTGAAGATCTCGAAATGTTTGTGGCATTGGGATGGGTCCTACCTTGATTGGGTTATTGTCATTAGCGCATAGCAGGCCCATGCTGACATGTGTGTGTCAGCAGTCTTCGAGACTGTGTAGAATTACAGGTAGCTTAAGGAAGAGATTGATGGGCCGCTCTGTACGGATGTTTGAAATAATCCAGTTGCTCCGTAACTCTGATACGCCCTGCACGGCACAGAAAATTGCGGAAGACTTGGAAGTCACCAAGCGCACCGTGTATCGCGTTATTGCGTCTCTTCAGGCTCTTAGGGTTCCAATAGAAGGGGAAGCCGGTGTCGGGTATATAATGCGGTCCGGGTTCGATCTTCCGCCTATCAATTTTGATGTAGATGAAGCCGAAGCAATCACTGTTGGCTTGGCGATGATTACAAGAACAGGTGACAAGGGGCTTAAACGCGCAGCCCGCAGTGCCGCACAAAAACTGGCTGATGCCACACCGCTCAGCAGCACATTATTTGCCTCAAGCTGGGGAGCAGAAGAACCCAAATCCATCGACTTATCCGAAGTCCGAAAGGCAATCCGGGAAGAGCAGAAGCTCAAAATAACCTATATACGAGCCGACTGCATTAAGAGTGAGCGAACGATCTTACCTATAGCCATTGCTTACCACTCAGACGCCATCGTTCTAGCGAGATGATGCGAGCTGAGAAACGATTTTCGGCATTTCAGGCCAGATCGTATTTCATCATACCGCATATTGCCCGAGACGTTTTTAGGTGAGGGAGATCGTTTGCGTCAAGAATGGATCAAAAGTTACTCTGAGTGGCTGTGAGCCACTATGAGGAAAGCGGACATCTGTCCAAGGCGCAGCATCGGTCAAAAAGGGCTCCAAGCCGCCATTCGCTGCGCCCGCACAATGTACGCGCGCAGCTTAAGCGCCTAAATCACGCAGCGCCGCCCGCAGGCTTACCGCCACCGCCACCGCTGCGCCGTCTACGCGCGCCGCCACCGGGTTTGCCAGCGCCACCGCCTGCAGGCTTGGCAGCACCACTACCGCCCTGTGGACGACCGCCGCCGCCACCACTACGACCGCGACCACCGCGCCCCTGCTGCTTCGGCTTGGCGGGAATTTCATGGCTTTCCCACACACGGCCCGACGCCACGGGAATACGGATGCCCATGACTTTCTGGATGTCGATCAGCTCGCCCATCTCGTCAGGCGCACAGAATGCAATCGCAGCCCCATCTTTGCCCGCACGCGCAGTACGACCAATGCGGTGCACATAGTTGTCAGGCACGTTCGGCAACTCATAGTTATAGACGTGCTTCACATCTGGAATGTCCAATCCCCGCGCCGCAACATCCGTTGCAACTAACACAGTGATCTCACCCTTCTTAAAGGATTCAATCGCACGGTCGCGCTGCCCTTGGGATTTATTGCCGTGAATGGAGGCGGCATCAAATCCGGCCTTCACCAAATCCTTCATCAGCTTTTCACAGCCATGTTTGGTACGGCCAAACACCAGCGCGCGCTCGTCCTTGTGCTTCTCAAGCAACTCAACCAGCAGCGCCTTCTTCTCCGCCTTCGCGATAAAGTGGACCTCTTGCGTGACCTTATCCGCCGCCTTCCCCGGAGGGGAGACTTCGATACGAATAGGCGATTGCAAATAGCTATTGGCGATCTCGTTCATCAGCTTCGGCATGGTGGCCGAGAACAGGAAGGTCTGGCGATCCTTGGGGATCACTTGGGAAATCTTGCGCAGATCATGGATAAAACCCATGTCCAGCATCTGGTCAGCTTCATCCAGCACCAGAAACTTTGCCTCGTCCAGACGCACGGCGCGGCGGTCCATCAGGTCCAGCAGTCGGCCCGGTGTCGCCACCAGAATATCAATGCCGCCATGCAGCCGCTTGATCTGGGTATTGATGTTCTGACCACCCACAACCATCGCGACCTTAATCGCTGTGCCCTCGGAGAAAGCACGCAAGTTCACGCTGATCTGCGTGGCAAGCTCGCGGGTCGGTGCCAGCACAAGGCCGCGCACGGATTTGGGGTTCGGACGCCCCTCCATCTGCAACATCTGTGCAATCAACGGAATGCCAAAGGCTGCGGTCTTACCTGTACCCGTCTGGGCCAGACCCATCACGTCACGGCCGTTCAGCCCGTGGGGGATCGCTTGTTTTTGAATGGGTGTCGGGTCTTTCAGGCCCATCGCCTCCAAACGCTTTACCAGCGCCTTTGGCAGGTCCATCATATCGAAATCGCTCATATATATCTCATATTCCGCGCAAACGGGGCAACCCCCGTGCGCTTGTCGTCAGGGTGCGCAACAGCAGATCGCGCAAACAGGCCAAATGCCCGCATGCGTCCGGTTGCGTCTGCCCCACGCGTGATCTTGGGAACAAAGGGGGTGCCTTGCGTATGCGGATAAACCGCCGCCTGCTCACGCGGCAGAAGGCACGCCCTGAGGGTCACATGAGGCCTGAGGGCAGATATGTCAACGGGTCAGGCAATCACAGCGCAAAGAAGTGCACCCATGACGCATGCTCAAAATGGCTCCCCGCCCCAAACCAAGCAGTTTCGCCAGTGCAGCGCGCATCTCTTCTATCTGAGAATTGCGGATACTGTGATTTTTGGGGCCTCCCCTCGCCGTTACCCAAGAACCGCGGCGGTCTTCAGCCTGTCCCTCAGTCGGAACAGCCATCATCCCCGCCAGAACCGCCGCCAGCATACAACCCGCCAAAACTATTACGATCACCAACACCATTCCGTAGCGCAAAGATACTATCCTTGCCTCTCACTTTGAACAGATCGTTCCCACAGGTTTGCCCGATCATGAGAACACCAGCCCCAAGACCCGTGGCAGACATGACCAGCACCCATTGTTCCTGTAGTAGGACAGGTATCCATCCCTTGGCTTCAAGAAGCGCCATAACCGCAATTGTTGCGAGGCCAATCACCATGACAGCGCAACCAATCAATGAGACGAAACGTGCAAAATAAATCATCAATGAGCCAAGCCAGTCCAGTTGCGTCTATCGGGAGGGAAAAGGTACCGATACACTGGGGCAAAACTATGTCGCACCGCATTGCGAGCTGAACCAGCGTCCCGACAATCCGCGCTGATGCGCGTCCCCCCTTGTACCCGCTTCTCCAAAAGCGCATCACAAGTTAACTAACGGATAGGGACGATCACATGGACAATCTGCGCGGCGCGACCATAATGGTGCTGGCGATGCTCGGCTTTGCGATCGAGGATGCGTTTATCAAGATGATGGGCAATGCCCTGCCCGTCGGCCAAATCCTTGTGATGCTCGGCATCGGCGGCTCTGCCGTCTTTGCCTTGGTTGTTCATGCACAGAAACGCGCCCTGTTCGAGCGTGACATGCTCGCCGCCCCCGTCCTCACCCGCGCCATTGGCGAGATCATCGGCACCATGTGCTTTATCTCGGCCATCGTATTCACCCCGCTCTCCACCGCCTCCGCCATCCTTCAGGCCACGCCTCTGGTCGTCACCCTCGGGGCCGCCCTCTTCCTTGGCGAAGCTGTCGGCTGGCGCCGCTGGGCCGCCATTCTTGTGGGCTTCATCGGCGTTCTCATGATTATCCGCCCGGGCATGAGCGGCTTCTCCCCCCTGTCGCTATTTGCAGTCGGTGGCGTCCTCGGCCTCGCGCTCCGCGACATATCCACCCGCAAAGTCTCCAAATCCCTCTCCTCGATGCAACTCAGCTTTCTGGGCTTTCTCGTCCTCATCCCCGCTGGCTTCATGCTGCTCGGCATCACGGGCAAATCCTTGGTGCCGCTCGACACCCGCCTTTGGCTCCTGATCACCGCCTCCATCGCAATCGGCGTCTTCGCCTACTACGGCATCGTCGCCGCCATGCGCGTGGGCGAAGTCAGCTTCGTCACCCCCTTCCGCTACTCCCGCCTGATCTTTGCCATGATCATCGGCATCAGCTTTTTCGGTGAACGCCCCGATACCCTCACCATCCTCGGCGGCATCGTTATCGTGGCCTCCGGCATCTACACAGTGTTGCGCGAGCGCAAACACCGCCTCAAACCTGTCGCAGTGCCTTCCAAACTCTGACCAGCAGCTATAAGACGGGCGCAAATCAACCGAAATCCTGAAGGATAAGCGCCATGAGCACCATCATCGACATCCACGCCCGTGAAATTCTCGACAGTCGGGGCAATCCAACCGTCGAAGTCGATGTGATCTTGGAGGACGGCACAATGGGCCGCGCCGCTGTCCCCTCCGGTGCCTCCACTGGTGCGCACGAAGCCGTTGAAAAACGTGACGGCGACAAAAGCCGCTACTTCGGAAAAGGCGTGCTGGAAGCCTGCGCAGCCGTGAACGGTGAAATCGCCGAAGCACTGGTCGGCATGGACGTGACCGAACAGGTCGACCTTGACGAGGCAATGATTGAGCTCGACGGCACACACAACAAATCCCGCTTGGGCGCAAACGCGATCCTCGGCGTATCCCTTGCCTCTGCAAAAGCCGCCGCAGACTACTGCACACAGCCCCTCTACCGCTATGTCGGCGGCACCTCCGCCCGCGTCCTGCCCGTACCGATGATGAACATCATCAACGGCGGTGAGCATGCGGATAACCCGATCGACATTCAGGAATTCATGATCATGCCTGTCGCTGCGGAAAACGTCCGCGACGCGATCCGCATGGGTGCCGAAGTCTTCCACACCCTCAAAGGCGAGCTTTCCGCCGCGGGCCTCGCCACAGGTGTCGGCGACGAGGGCGGCTTTGCCCCCAACATCGGCTCCACCCGTGACGCACTTGATTTCATTATGAAATCCATTGAAAAAGCGGGTTACAAACCCGGTGAGGAAATGTACCTCGCCCTCGATTGTGCCGCCTCCGAATACTATAAGGACGGCAAATATGTCCTTGATGGCGAAGGCAGAACGCTGAGTTCAGCCGAAAACGTCGACTACCTGCAGTCGCTGGTAAATGATTACCCCATCATCAGCATCGAAGACGGCATGCACGAAGATGACTGGGACGGCTGGATCGCCCTGAACGAGACAATCGGCGATCAAGTCCAGCTTGTGGGCGACGATCTGTTTGTCACAAACCCTGCCCGTCTGGCCGAGGGCATCAAACGCCGCGCCGCCAACTCCATGCTGGTAAAAGTAAATCAGATCGGCACCTTGACCGAGACTCTTCAAGCGGTCGATATGGCACACCGTGCAGGTTTCACAAACGTTATGTCCCACCGCTCGGGCGAGACAGAGGATGCCACCATCGCCGACCTCGCCGTAGCGACCAACTGCGGCCAGATCAAAACCGGCTCACTGGCACGCTCCGACAGACTGGCAAAATATAACCAGCTGATCCGTATTGAGGAAGCACTGGGCGAGTCCGCACAATACGCAGGTCGCAGCATCCTCAAGTAACGGTGGACCGCGCTCAATTCTGCTTGGTTGTGGGTGATACGCTCACCCACTTCACCCCCGCTTCAAACGCTGGCGGCATCAATGCGCTTGGCTTGATGCCGCCTTCCTTGCTTGCAAAAAAGGCGGGCCTTGACCCGTCCGATATCCTGCTGCGGGTCAATCCAGTCGAGTTTACCGTCAAACGCCACATAGTGCGCCTCAACCACCAACGCCCCCTGTTGGCAGGTCGTGGCAAAGAGGGGCAGTTCCTCGACGGCCACACATTGCAAAGCTGGGCGGCACAACTCGACACCCGCGTCTTTTTGTGGCGCGGCCAACAGGGCGACGCCTTCGCCCGCAGCCTGCCCGCTGACACCCTTCGCTTTGATATCGACACGGCAACCCTCTATGACCTCTACCGCAACCACATCTGGCTCAGCCCGATCAACAGCGGCAGTGCCATGCGCCGCCCCGCCACGCGCGGTGATTGGCTCTACGTGAGCGTCAATGCTTCGCTGCGCGATTTTCGCTACAACCGCCGCACAAAAGAACGGCTCTACATCAACGACCGTGTCAAAGAACTCTCGCTCACTTGCCCGATCCCACCCAACATGCTGAAAGTGCTGTGCAAATGACCCTCATCCGCCCCGCCACAACACCCGACGACCTCGCCGCAGTACGCCAACTGTGCTGGGACTACCGCGCGCATCTAAACGCCGTCAGCGACATCGACGCGCAGATCACCGAGACATTTTATCCCGTCCCCAAATACACCGCTCTGATGGACAGGCTTGAGGCCGAACACGCCCGCCCCACAGGGATTATCCTATTGGCAACGCTCAACAATAAACTCGCAGGCTGCGCTATGACCCACGCGCTCGACGACCAATCCTCCGAGATCAAGCGCCTCTTTGTAACGCCAGAGGCACGCGGCCACGGCATCGCCCGTAAACTCGTCACCGCCTGCATGGAGCAAGCGCGCAGCGATGCCTTCACCCGCATCCTTCTCGACACTTCTGTCACGCTCGCACCCGCACGCGCGCTCTACGCCAACATGGGCTTTTCCGAACGCGGCCCCTATCAGGACATCCCCGCAGATGTCTTGCCTCATCTGGTCTTCTTCGAAGCACAGCTATAAGCCTCACCTCATACCTTCGGAGACCACAATGAGCCACAAACGCACCATCGCCCTCACAGGCGCAGCCCTCCTCGCCACCCTCGCCCTGATCGAGCGTGCAACCAACAGTGTAGCCCTTGTCCCCGCCAACGTCATATCTGTCGTTCCCCTCGTCCTCGACGCTGGCCCCGACCTATGGCAAGTGAATTTCGAACTGTCAGACCGCAATCAATACGCGTCAGAGCCGTTGAATGTACGGCTGGACTACCAGACAGGCGATCCCGTCTGCGTTCGTAAACACACCCGCAGTTGGGCCCGAACCAAATACCAGATCACAGCCGATCAAAGCTGCTGGTATGGCGCGATCACGCCGCTGCGCGCACCAGACTAAACATGTCTTGCGCGTCAGCGCTCCTTTGGATCACGGCACGCTCACGGTGCCACCGCCCACAGCCGCACGCACGCCCGTGGTCCCCGCACAACTCGTAGGCATCCCCCGCGCCACGCGCACGGCGAGGTAGGCAAAGGCCTGTGCCTCGAGCATGTCCCCGTCCAGTCCCACCTCTTCAATCGCCACCACAGGACAGTCTAGCGACACTTCCAACATCTGCATCAAAACAGGATTGCGCCGCCCACCGCCCGTCACCAAAACGCGGCTCGGCGCTGACGGACAATGCTGCATCGCCTCCGCCACACCCGCCGCACACATGGCCGTCAATGTGGCGGCTGCATCTGCATCCGACAACTCCCGCACCAGCGCTACAATCTCGTCAAAATCATTACGGTCCAGCGACTTGGGCGGCATCCGCGCAAAATACGGCTCTGCCAGAAACAATTCCAGCGCCCCCGTCTCTACCGTCCCACCCCGCGCCACAGCACCATCGCGGTCAAAGGTCAGCCCTAGCCGCTCCTGCATCAGATCATTCACAGGCGCATTCGCAGGCCCCGTATCAAAGGCCAACAATGCCCCCTCGTGATGCGGCTCGGCAATACTCGGATCAACCCAAGTCAAATTCCCCACACCGCCCAAATTCAAAAACGCCACAGGCTCAGTCGCGCCGATATATCGCGCACAAGCATGATGGAAAAACGGCGCCAGCGGCGCACCCTCACCGCCCAGCTCAACATCCACACTGCGAAAATCCCACACAACAGGGACGCCCAGTTCCTCGGCCAACATCGCACCATTGCCCACCTGCAACGTGCCCTGCATCCGCGGCGCATGGGCAAGCGTCTGGCCGTGAAACCCGATCAGATCCACATCCACAAAATCGCGCAAAATCTCCAGATGCGCGGCCTCGATCACCCCTGCTGCCGCCTCCACAGCATCCCCAGACCAAAGCCCGAACCCCGCAGCAATCCCCTTGCGCTCCTGCGCCGAATACTCCCGAAACGCAGAGCGCCCAAAACCAACAATATCGCGCCCGTCCGTCTCCAATACCGCCACATCCACACCGTCCAACGATGTCCCCGACATGGCACCCGCAGCCGTCACCACACCCGTCTTTGCAATGGCTCTGCTCATAGTGTCTTTTCCTTTGGACCCAGCACCCCTATAGATGTGCTGCAATTCAAGCCGAGGGCAAGCGCCATGACATACCATCCCAAATCAGATTTCGTCCGTGTGATGATGGAGCGGGGCTTCCTTGCCGATTGCACGGACTATCAAGGCTTGGATGAGGCGCTGCTCAAAGGGGCCATGCCCGGCTACATCGGCTTTGACGCGACTGCTAAATCCCTGCACGTCGGCTCGCTAATCCAGATCATGATGCTCCGCTGGCTCCAGAAAACAGGCGGCAAACCGATCACCCTCATGGGCGGCGGCACCACCAAAGTGGGCGATCCCTCTTTCCGCGCAGACGAGCGCCCGCTGCTGACGCCCGAGCAGATCGACGACAACATCTCCGGTATCAAGCAGGTGTTTTCCGCCTACCTCACCTACGGCGACGGCCCCTGTGATGCGATGATGATCAACAACGCCGAATGGCTCGACGGTCTCAACTACCTGGAGTTCCTGCGCGACATCGGCCGCCATTTCTCGATCAACCGTATGCTCGCCTTCGAGAGCGTGAAGTCCCGCCTAGACCGCGAACAATCCCTGAGCTTCCTCGAGTTCAACTATATGATCCTGCAAGCTTACGACTTCATGGAGCTGCACCGCCGCTACGGTTGCGTCCTGCAAATGGGCGGCTCGGATCAATGGGGCAATATCGTCAACGGCATCGACCTCACCCGCCGCGTGATTGATGGCGAAGTCTACGGCCTGACCTCCCCTCTGCTGACAAC
>CAWVWS010000038.1:0-21212 GCA_963933905.1 uncultured Sulfitobacter sp. | reverse complement strand
CCACTCAAGCTCGGTGAAGTTATAGCGCGATGTGGTGCTAGCGGCTGCTTATTTTGGGGCCATGAGGGCCGAGGTGCCAAAGAGCGCAGTTGTCGTTGTCACCGCCAAAGCCCCGCGAAACAGATCACGGTGGGAGTAGCGCGCAGCAACCACTTCGCCAATTGTGCGGGTGAGGTTCGGGTTTGTGGGGATGTCGTCAAACGCCTCATAGGCTTCGGCTTTGTTGCCGATGGCGGCATCGTTTAGTATATCATCGCGGTTCATGGCTTGCTCCAACTGTGCGTTTCGGATGCCTGGTGTTTGGGATTGGCCCGTTACAACAGTGTGACACTTGGACGAAGGTTTTGCGACGTATTCCTGCGATCCTGAGCCGTAGTCCGATCAAGCCGAAGACAATGTTACGGTCATGAAGACACTTTCGGGGTCAATGGCATAGTCACCGAATGGCGGACAATAAACAAAGCCTGACCGTTCATAAAGGCGCCGCGCCGCAGCGGAGGCATCGCGACTGCCTGTTTCAAGAAACAATGAGGTAATGCCTGTTGCTCGGGCTTGGGCCACCACATGATCCAGCAGTGCCTTGCCCACACCGCGCCCACACCGCGCCCGCGTCCCGCCTCAAGGACATGCATTGATTTGATCTCTGCCGAGGTATCGGACATCTTCATCATGCCCAGCATGCCGAAGCAGCAGGTCCCTTCCCATGCAGCAAAGAGTTCAACGGCATTGTCGGTATGAGCCGCGGCATCAAGATGATGATTGCTCTCGCTCGGATAGGCGGCCTCACCATAAGCGATGTTGGTTGCAATAAGGTTCATGATTGCAGGTTCAGTCGGGTCGGCGGCACAGATTTTAAGGGTCAAACTCTATCCTTTCGGGGTCGCCTAGAGGATCAGGGCTGCTGTCTAACCCGTCAACAAAAATGGGGCTGTACCGCTTGGATCACCTTCCAAATACTTCACATTGCGAATTTATCAAGCAGGTCCGGGATGTGCTTGCGGAATTTGAAGAACCCTGCGGTGGCCAGTGGCCATGCGGCTGTATCGATCTCGCGGCGCACTTCCGAGATCGGAATATTCCCCGCCTTTCGCGCACGGCGCAACGCGCTGCGCATGGGGCCGACGGGGGCGTGGGGCGTTACGATCTGGTCAAGCTGGTGCTCGGTGGCCCATGGGGCAAGCGACGCGTCTGTCTCTAGGATCACTGCCTCTGGCCATTGATCGCGCACAAGGGGACTGCGAAAATTGCCGACCTTAGGGGCCATTTGCCATGGGCTTTGTTGCGCAGAGGCGTCGAAGTAAGCAATGGTAACAGGCGATATCCCCAGCCTGTCGAGGAAAGGTGCGCCGATATCGTCGGAATGCAGCAGCAACCCGACACGGTCCGCAGGCGCGCCGCTGTAGGAGGGGATTTCGGGTATCGCTTGGCGCTCTGGCGCAGCAGGCGCGCTAACGGGAAGGGCCTCTGCCGCAAGGCCTAGGACGCCGACAAATCGCCCGTCGGTGAACTTTGCAATATTAGAGGGATCAGCGAGATAGGTCTTACCCTGCGTCTGGATGCCCGCGACCCAGCGCCAGCTGAGTGTGTTGACCGCTGCATCCCCGTCCAGAAGATGGCGCAGGAAGAAATCGGCCCCCAACTGCCACGGCAGTTTCAGCGTAAATATCCATATTGAGGCAAACCACATACGCGCATGATTGTGCAGATAGCCTGTTTCGACCAATTCCTGCGCCCAGTGGTCAAAGGGCTTGATCCCCGTCTGTCCCAAACAGGCCTCCTCCCAGCGCTGGCGCAGCCCGCTTTGGGTCTGGACCTCATTGTGCAGGCGCGTCAAATCCTCACGGTATTGCGCCCAGACGGCAGGCCGCTGCTCCATCCAGCCTTTCCAATAGGTGCGCCACCAGACCTCCGCGATAAACTTATTGGCATCACGCGCGGTTATCTGGTCCAAGACAGCACGGCAGACATCCGCCTCGTCCAATACCTTCATCCGCACATAGGGTGACAGGGTCGAGACATGGCTGTGCGCTCCCGGGCCTAGGTCGAAATTGCGCTTTTGCGCATAGTTTGCGCCCGCATTGGGGGCAAAGTGAGCCAGCCGTTTAAGGGCAGCGGTGACGTTGGGCGGGAAGGGGGAATGTTGGTCGGTCATGCTTTGCGAAGTAGGACAGCGCCGCGCTAGATCAAGCAGGGGAACAATCAGCGATCAGCCCCCCTTGAAGGTCGCATGCACGAGGGCTAATCTTGTAGTAACGCTTGTGCGGGTATGTTCCTGCACAACTCCCATTTGAAGGCAGAGCATATGCAAGATCCCGTCGAGACATACATGAACCTTGTTCCCATGGTTGTGGAACAGACAGCACGCGGCGAGCGCGCCTATGATATCTTCTCGCGCCTGCTCAAAGAGCGGATTGTATTTATCAACGGGCCCATCCACAGCGGTATGAGCCATTTGGTAGTGGCGCAGTTGCTGCACCTCGAATCCGAGAATCCCTCCAAAGAAATCAGCATGTACATCAACTCGCCTGGTGGCGAAGTTTCTGCTGGCCTGTCTATCTATGACACGATGCAGTATATCCGTCCGAAGGTGTCTACTCTGATCTGCGGCATGGCGGCCTCCATGGGCTCGGTCATCGGCATCGGGGGCGAGAAAGGGATGCGTTTCGCGCTGCCCAATTCCGAAGTGATGGTGCACCAGCCCTCCGGCGGCTCGCAGGGTAAAGCTTCTGACATCCTAATCTCTGCGCGTCACATCGAGAAAACGCGCGAGCGGATGTACCAGCTTTATGTGCAGCACTCGGGCCAAGACTATGAAACCGTGCAAAAAGCCATGGACCGCGACACATGGATGACACCGGATGAGGCCAAAGACTGGGGCCACATCGACGAGATCGTCGCGAACCGCGGCAAAGAAGATGACAAAGACGCGCCCAAGCCCAAGAAGGGCAAGTAAGCCACAACGCCGCACTCCTCGGTTTATGCGATTGCAGGACCGGGGAGCGTGACTTAGAGTTGTACCCAATTCGATTTGTGCCACCCGATATTGGATGGCAACCCCAAGCATCAGACCTGAAAGGGCTCACATGGCCAATTCAACCAGCGGCGACAGCAAAAACACCCTCTACTGCAGCTTTTGCGGCAAGAGCCAGCATGAAGTGCGCAAGCTGATTGCAGGGCCGACCGTTTTCATCTGCGATGAATGCGTCGAGCTGTGCATGGATATTATCCGTGAAGAAACAAAGGCTTCTGGCCTTAAGGCGACTGACGGCGTGCCAACGCCCAAAGACATCTGCGAAGTGCTTGATGACTATGTCATCGGGCAGGCGATGGCGAAGCGCGTGTTGTCGGTGGCTGTTCACAACCACTACAAGCGTCTTAATCACGCCCAGAAGGGTGGCGATATCGAGCTGGCGAAATCCAACATTCTGCTGATGGGTCCGACAGGTTGTGGTAAGACACTGCTTGCCCAAACACTTGCGCGTATTCTTGATGTGCCCTTTACAATGGCCGATGCGACCACCCTGACCGAGGCTGGTTATGTGGGCGAGGACGTTGAGAACATCATCCTCAAGCTGCTTCAGGCCTCCGAATATAATGTTGAGCGTGCGCAGCGCGGTATCGTCTATATCGACGAAGTAGATAAAATTACGCGTAAATCGGAAAACCCCTCCATCACCCGCGACGTATCAGGTGAGGGTGTGCAGCAGGCGCTTTTGAAACTGATGGAAGGCACGGTTGCATCCGTACCCCCACAGGGCGGTCGCAAGCATCCACAGCAGGAATTCCTGCAAGTGGATACAACGAACATCCTGTTCATTTGCGGCGGCGCCTTTGCGGGCCTCGACAAGATCATCGCGGCACGCGGTAAAGGCTCTGCCATGGGCTTTGGCGCGGATGTGCGCGATCAGGATGCCCGGGGTATCGGTGAGATTTTTACCGATCTGGAGCCTGAAGACCTGCTCAAGTTTGGTTTGATCCCTGAATTCGTAGGTCGTTTGCCTGTTCTTGCCACGTTGGAAGATCTGGATGAAGACGCGCTTATCACGATCCTGACGCAGCCGAAGAACGCATTGGTCAAGCAATACCAGCGCCTGTTCGAGTTGGAGGACACACAGCTGACCTTCACCGAGGACGCGCTTGCTGCGATTGCGAAACGTGCAATCGACCGCAAGACGGGTGCACGTGGTTTGCGCTCGATCCTTGAGGAAATTCTGTTGGATACGATGTTTGACCTGCCCGGGATGGACACCGTGACCGAAGTGGTTGTGAACGAAGAGGCCGTGATGTCTGATGCAAAACCGCTAATGATCCACGCTGAAGCGGAAAAAGAGCCTGCGACAGCGGGCTGATCTCTTCGTGACAGTGAATTTATAAGGCAGGCCCCATGGTCTGCCTTTTTTTATTTTGGGAGACTGATGTGAAACGAATTTTTTCAGGCGGTGAGTTTGAAGCCAAGCTGGGGTACTGTCGCGCGGTTGTAGCGGGCGGCTTTGTCCATGTGGCGGGCACCTGCGGGCAAGGCGATGATGTGACTGCCCAGTGCCGCGATGCCCTGCGGATTATCGAAAACGCACTGACAGAGGCAGGGAGCAGTATGGCGCAGGTCGTGCGGGTGACCTATATGCTGCCTGATCGTGCTGAGTTCGAGCCATGCTGGCCCATATTGGCAGAGACATTTGGCGACAACCCGCCTGCTGCGACGATGATTGAATGCGGATTGATTGATCCCAAATTTCGGATTGAGATTGAAGTGACTGCGCTGGCCTCAGCTGACTGATGCTACGCCGTTTCATAAAAGTCTCTCTTTCGCTCTTTGGCATCAGTATTGTTTTGTCTATTGTTGTTGCCGCATTGTTGTCGGTGTTACTCATGGTAAACTGACTTTGACGGGCAAATCGCGAGTAGCAGGGTGGTACGGTCCTTTTAGGGGCTCGGTCATTCACCTTGCAGTGTGAAAGTGGTCAGGCGGCCTGAAGGTGTGCAACCTACGCCTTTTGCGGTGGCAAACGCTGATACCAATTGGCAGCCAAAGAAAACCGTGCGCGAAGAGTGGAAATCGGCCGAAGAGAGACTCGTAGTTATTGGATTGTCAGGCGATAAAATCGGAAAAACATGCGCTGTGAATGATGATGCTATTGCCCTTATGAGCGCGTCTGTCCGATCTCTGGACGGATGGGTGCTGAACCCGAGCAGAGGTCGGCGGGCCATTTATATATACTCAGCAACCGAGCGGGTCGCAGCGTACATCATCATATACTGATAGCGCAAGGATCGCTGGACCTTTGGCGATTTTTTGACCATAAGCACGGCAGATAGCAGGAGTCTCCCATGGGTATTGTAAGCAAAATCTTGAGCGTGTTCACATGGTGGAACGGGCAGACGCTCAACACACAGTTTTTCACATGGCGTAATGGTGAGAAAGTGGGCGAGGATGCTCAGGGAAATATTTATTACCGCAATGCCGATGACAGCAAGCGCTGGGTGATTTTCAACGGAGAAGTTGAGGCGAGCCGCATTAACCCGGATTGGCACGGCTGGATGCACCGCACCTATGACGAGCCGCCGACAGACAAACCCCTCGTTCATAAAGAGTGGGAAAAGCCACATCAGGAAAACTTGACAGGCACCGTGCTGGCCTATGCGCCGAGCGGCTCAATCCGCCGGGAAAAGCCGGCGGATCGCGGCGATTACGAGGCGTGGACGCCCGAGTGAGACGCGCCCTTGCTTTGATATTTGCGCTGTGCGCCACTGCTGTTGCGGCAGAACCAACCAGCAACGGAAGCGGCGCAATTCTGCGCGCGCTGGACAAAACATCCGGCACAACTGTCGACATCTGGATTTCCAAAGGGCAGATCGCCCGCATCGGACGGTTGCAGATTGTATTGAATGAATGCCGCTATCCCGAAGGGAACCCCCCGGGTGATGCCTACGCCGGGATGGAAGTCTCGGAGACAGGGCGTGCTGGCACTGTGTTTTCGGGGTGGATGATCGCCTCTGCGCCTGCGCTAAACGCGATGGAGCATCCGCGCTACGACATCTGGGTTATGCGCTGTATTACGTCCTGAGGGCTTGCCTCCGCGGCTGCTGTAAACGAGGCAGAACGGTCCTGTGCATGAGCCAGTTGGGCATGATATTGGGCGCGGGTGATCTCGATCGCGCCGAGTGAGGCCAGATGGTCCGTGATAAACTGCGTATCAAACAGAAGAAACCCGCCCTGTTTCAGGCGGTCAACCAGACAGGCGAGGGCGATTTTGGAGGCATTTGTGCGGCGCGAGAACATACTCTCCCCGAAAAATGCAGCCCCCAGAACAACGCCGTAAACCCCGCCGACCAATGTGTCCCCCTCCCAGACTTCCAGCGAATGGGCATGCCCGCCCTCAAAAAGAGCGGAGTAGAGGCTACGGATTTGGGCGTTGATCCATGTATCTTCGCGGTCTGCACAGCCATCAACAACGCCCTCAAAGTCGCGGTCAATGGTGATGGTCCATCTGCTGTGCCGCATGGCACGGCGCAAGGAGCGGGAGATGTGGAACCGATCCAGTAGCATGACCCCGCGCTTGCGAGGATCGACCCAGAAGATTTCGGGGTCGTCCCGCGCTTCGCTCATAGGGAAAATGCCGACACGGTAGCCATGTAGCAAAAGCTCCGGTGTCAGCTCGGTCATGGGCTTCAGGACTCAGTGAGGTTTGTTTCCAGCCAATGCTCAAGCCAGTGGATGTTATAGCCACCTGTGTGGATGTCTTTTTCCTGCAAAAGCGCATGGAAGAGGGGCACCGTGGTATCCACACCGTCCACAATCAGCTCACCCAAGGCGCGGTTAAGACGGGCCAGCGCCTCGGGGCGGTCGCGACCATGCACGATGAGTTTGCCGATCAGGCTGTCGTAATAGGGCGGGATTGAGTAGCCGTCATAAAGCGCACTATCCATCCGCACACCAAGGCCACCGGGGGCGTGATATTGTGTAATTTTGCCGGGGCAGGGTGAGAAGTTGGGCAGTTTCTCGGCGTTGATGCGCACCTCAATGGCGTGACCGTTGATGGTCAGGTCCTCTTGGGTGAAGGACATATCAAGGCCAGACGCCACGCGGATTTGCTCGCGCACCAGATCGACGCCAAAGATAGCTTCTGTCACAGGGTGTTCCACCTGCAAACGGGTGTTCATCTCAATGAAATAGAATTCTCCGTTTTCGTACAGAAACTCGATTGTTCCCGCGCCAATGTAGTCGATGTTGGCGCATGCGTCCGCACAGACCTTACCGATACGCGCACGCTCCTCAGCGGTGATCGTCGGGCCGGGGGCCTCCTCGAATACCTTCTGGTGGCGACGCTGAAGGGAGCAATCACGCTCTCCCAGATGCACGGCGCGGCCTTTGCCATCGCCAAAGACCTGAATTTCGATGTGGCGCGGCGTGGTGAGGTATTTCTCAATGTACACTTCGTCGTTGCCGAAGTTGGATTTACCCTCGGCACGGGCCGTCTGGAATGCGCTTTCCATATCTTTTGCGGTTTGGGCGACTTTCATGCCCTTACCACCACCACCAGCCGTGGCTTTGATAATAACGGGATAGCCGACTTCTTCGCCGATACGCTTTGCATCTTCCAGCGTGGCAACGCCACCATCCGAGCCGGGGACACAAGGGACCCCAAGCGCCTTCATCGTATCTTTGGCCGTAATCTTGTCGCCCATGATGCGGATGTGCTCCGTTGTGGGACCGATAAAGGTCAGGCCATGATCCTCAAGAACCTGAACAAAGCCTGCGTTCTCGGACAGGAAACCATAACCGGGGTGGATTGCTTCGGCACCGGTGATCTCACAGGCCGCAACGATTGCAGGGATGCTGAGGTAGGATTGCTGCGAGGAGGGCGGGCCGATGCACACACTCTCGTCGGCCATGCGCACGTGCATTGCATCGCTGTCAGCCGTGGAATGCACCGCAACAGAAGCAATGCCCATCTCACGCGCCGCACGTATCACACGCAGGGCAATCTCGCCGCGGTTGGCGATCAGGATTTTCTTGAACATGGGCTGTCCTCCTTATTCGAGGATGACGAGCGGTGCGCCAAACTCGACGGCGGCTCCATCTTCGACCAGAATACGTTTTACCGTGCCACCGCGCGGGGCAGGAATGTGGTTCATGGTTTTCATCGCTTCGACGATCAGCAGTGTATCGCCCTTGGAAACCTTTGATCCGACCGTGATGAACGCAGGCGTACCCGGCTCTGGCGAGGTATAGACCGTGCCAACCATCGGGGAAGATACGGCACCTGGATCAGCAGCAGGATCAGCAGTGGGTGCCGCACCTGCAACGGGTGCTGCAACAGGTGCAGCAGCGGTCAGTGCGGGGGCTGCGGCCTGAACGGTTTGGGGGGCCATGATCTGTTGGGGTGGCTTGCGCGAAACGCGCACATTCAGGCTGTCATCTTCGGCATAGTCGCGCTTGACCTGCAATTCGGTAAGGTCGTTTTCGTTGAGCAGTTCTGCCAATGCGCGAATAAATGCGACATCTGAATCGTGTGTGTTCTTTGTCATAGGGTTCCCCGACCGTTGCGAAGGGGCGCGTCTTCGCGCGCCTGTTTGGAGCGCTTATATGTCATGGACAGGAGCATGGAAAGGCGCGACTTTACCTATGGGGACCGAGGTCGTGGAGGACAAATATGAATATTGCAAATTGGCTGTCGCAGCGCGCATTGCATGACCCTGCGCGGCCTGCACTTTATTCTGGCAGCGCACATGTGGCGGATTATGGCGCGTTCGACCTCGCTGTGCGTGAAACGAGTGCAGGGCTTGGCCGTGCGGGCGTAGGCGAGGGCGACCGCGTAGCGCTCTTTATGAACAACGATCCGCAGTGGTTGATAGCGCTTTTCGGGATACTTTATGCAGGCGCTGTGGCAGTGCCGATGAATGCAAAGCTGCACGCACGTGAGGCTGCGTTTATCCTGCAAGACAGTGATGCAGCCCTGTGCATCGTCGACCAATCCCATGGGGACGCCTTGCGCGCGATTGAAAAGACATGCCCTTGTGTGGAGACAGGCGCGTTGCGTAATGCGGGTGTTGCGGATGAAATCATGCACCGTGGCCCCGACGATCTGGCATGGCTGTTCTATACTTCTGGCACAACGGGCACCCCGAAGGGGGTGATGATCACCCACGGTATGCTTCAGGCGATGTCTCAGAGCTACGGTGTGGACGTCGATCGCGTCAGTGGTGAAGACACGGCGATCTATGCGGCTCCGCTGAGCCATGGTGCGGGCCTTTATTCATTCATGCATGTCTATGCAGGAGCGCGCCATGTCTGCCCTGCCTCTGGCAGATTTGACGGGGCCGAAATCCTTGATCTTGCGGAAAATTTCGGGCGCTGTCACATGTTTGGAGCCCCCACAATGGTCACGCGCCTGACCGCTGTTGCAAAAGCAACCGGGCGCGGCGGTGAAGGCCTGCGCACAATCGTGTACGCAGGCGGGCCGATGTATACGGCAGACATTATTGCAGCGGTGGCGCAGTTTGGCCCCGTTTTTGTACAAATCTACGGGCAGGGCGAATGCCCTATGGCGATCACGGCCCTGTCGCGCAGCGATGTGGCGGACCGTAGCCATCCTGAATGGGAGGCGCGCCTCGGCTCTGTTGGGCGCGCGCAGTCGGTGGTTGAGGTGCGCATTGACGGTGCCACACATGCGGGAGAGAGCGGCGAGATCATGGTGCGCGGCACCCCTGTGATGTCGGGCTATTGGAAGAATGCGGACGCCACGGTTAAGACCTTGCAGGACGGCTGGCTGAGAACGGGGGATATCGGCTATCTCGACGCGTCGGGGTATTTGACGCTTCAGGACCGCTCGAAGGACGTGATCATCACTGGTGGGTCAAACGTCTATCCGCGTGAGGTGGAAGAGGTGCTGCTGCGCCATCCACAAATCACCGAGGCCTCTGTGGTCGGGACAAAGTATGCGGATTGGGGGGAGGAGGTTGTGGCATTTGTAGTGGGGAATGCGCCTTTGGAAGATCTGGACGCGCTTTGTCTGGACAATATCGCGCGGTTCAAACGGCCCAAGCGGTATGTCAACGTTTCAGCCTTGCCCAAGAACAACTATGGAAAAGTGCTCAAAACGGAGTTGCGCAAGATGCTGGAGGAATAACCGCCCACCCGTGAGGGCAGGCGGCCAAAGCATAGTTTAGCCAACGACAAAGATATCGTCGAGGAAGCCGAAGGCAGATTCGCCAAGATCAGCGATGGTTACATTGTTCACCGTGAGCACAGAGCCGTTGTCGACAAACTCGCCGAAGGAGACGTTGTTGAAGATCGCGCTGAGGTCGATCACCGCATCGCCCCCTGTGAATACGGTGTTGTCCATGATGTCGTCATAGGTGAGGAAACCGTCCGCAAAGAAGACCTACAAGTCGATGCGGTCGCCTGCGCTGAAGTCGCGGATTTCATCGCGACCTGTGTTGCCGCTAAAGACGAAGACGTCAGCGCCAGAACCACCGATGAGAAGGTCGCGGCCCTGGCCACCTTCCAGCGTGTCGTTGCCACTGCCGCCGTTCAAACGGTCATGTCCTGTGCCACCATTCATGCGGTCATCGCCGTTGCCGCCTGACAAGTTGTCATTGCCAGCGCCACGAACATCAGGTCGTCATCATTACCGCCATTCATGCGGTCATTGTTGTCGCCACCGTCCATAAAGTCATTGCCAGAACCGCCAGCCATCACGTCATTGCCAGCGCCGCCAAACAGGGCGTCATTGCCGTTTTGACCGTTGAAGACGTCGCGCCCGCCATTGCCCAAAAGGCGATCATCATCTGCACCGCCAAAAAATTTGTCGTCTGACGTACCACCGGTCATGGTATCGTTTCCAGAGCCGCCGCGCACATCACCGGCAGAGCCTGTTCCGCCATCGCGGTCCCCTCTGAAGGGGAAGAAGAGGTCCGAGTCCTCAACAACGACAACCTCGTTAATGCCGCCAAAGCCACCAACAGTATATGTGTCGTTGCCAGAGCCGAGGTTGATGTTGACCATTGTGCCTGTGTTCAGAACTGTGTCATCGCCGTTGCCCATATTAACACCACCCGTGATCGTACCCGCAGTTTGCGGACCGTCATCAATGCCGGGAATGCTCTGGTTTGTCAGAATGTCGTTACCGTTACCGGTGTTGATCTGGCCTTGGATTATGCCTGAGTTTTCAACCGTGTCCCAGCCATTGCCCAATCGAATAGAGCCAAATATCTCGCCATCATTTCTAACGACACGCCCACCGTTACCGGTCAGGTCGATGGCATACTGGCTTCCCGCAGCTTTGGACAATGTAGCAAATGTGGTATTCGTAAAAATAATACCTGCGTCAGAATTGGCAGTAAGCGGTGCAGTGATTGCACCGTTGATGGAAATCATTCCGCCAAACACGGAAAAATCGAGACCAGCAAGAGTTTGGCCAAAGGCGTTTTCGCCTTCAAATGAGTTGGTCGCTTCGTTGAATGTAATCGGTATATTTATTCGCCAGGAAAATTATTGCCCAACTTACGCCTTAATTTTGCCGCAACATAGTAAAATTAACCTTTGTTTCCGAGATAGGGACAAAGAGCCAAACTGACCAAGACTATTACCCCAAAAAATGAAAAACCCCGCAAAATGCGGGGCAATTCAAGGTGTAAGGCTTGGCCGAATCAGATCGCGAGATATTCGGCGCGCAGGGATTCATTCTCCAGAACTTCCTGTGCGGTACCGTCAAAGACCACGCCGCCCGTATCCAGAATAACCGCGCGGTCTGCAAGTTTGAGTGCGCGGACTGCGTTTTGCTCGACCAGAATGGTCGTGATGCCTTGGGCCTTGATGATCGAAAGCGTCTTTTCAATCTCGTCGACGATAACAGGGGCCAGACCCTCGTAAGGCTCGTCCAGCAGCAGCACTTTGATGTCGCGGCACAATGCGCGTGCGATGGCGAGCATCTGCTGCTCCCCACCGGACAGAGTTGTGCCTTCCTGCTTTTTGCGCTCGCCCAGACGGGGGAACAGCTCATAGACACGCTCCAGCGACCAGCCGATGGGCGGCGCGATCTGTGCGAGCTTGAGGTTTTCCTCAACCGTAAGGCCCGCAATGATGCGGCGGTCCTCTGGCACAAGGGCCAGGCCAGCGGCCGAGGCCTCATAGCTTTTCATCTTGTGCAGCGGTTTGTGGTCAAGCCAGACTTCGCCTTTACGTAACTCGGGATCGCCGATTTGGGCTATGGTGCGCAGGGTTGAGGTTTTGCCAGCGCCGTTACGCCCCAGCAGCGCGAGGATTTCGCCTTCATGCACGTTAAAGCTTACGCCTTGCACGATATAGCTCTCGCCGTAATAGGCGTGGATGTCCCAGACCGAGAGGAAGGCAGGGGCCGATGCCGCATGGTTGGCGTTTATATTTGTTGTTTCAGTGGTCATTTATTTGTCCTTTGGATGCGAGGCGCGGGGCAGGGGTGGTTACACTTCCTGCGTCTCTCCCAGATAGGCTTCTTTCACTTTTGGATGGCCCTTGATGTTGTCAGGGGTGTCCTCGACCAGTGGCGTCCCTTGGGCGAGAACGGTAATCCGCTCGGCCAAGGAGAAGACCACATGCATGTCGTGCTCAATGATGGCGATTGTAATGTCGCGCTCTTCCTTGATCTGCTTCAAGAGGTCGATGGTGTTGTTGGTATCGGCACGCGCCATACCCGCCGTCGGCTCATCCAGCAACAGCAGCCGTGGCTCCTGGCTCAGACACATTGCGATCTCGAGGCGGCGTTTGTCGCCGCGCGACATGGCCGAGCCATGCATATCGCGTTTGTCATAGAGGTTCATATCGTCGAGCATCTTTTTTGCTTTGTCGACGACGTCTTTTTCCGTGTCTACGCTGCCGATGGCATGCATACTGAACCCGCCGTCGCGTTTGGCAAAGCAGGGGATCAACATGTTTTCCATCACGCTCAGATCGCCGAAGATTTCGGGGGTCTGGAACACGCGGGAAATACCCATCTGGTTGATCTCGAACGGCTTACGCCCGAGAACCGATTGACCGTCAAACATGACAGAGCCTGTGTCGGGGATCAGTTTACCCACCAGTACGTTCAGGAGGGTGGATTTACCGGCCCCGTTCGGGCCGATAATTGCGTGTACGGTGTTTTCAGCGATGGAGAGGTTCACGTCCCCCAGTGCCTGCAACCCGCCGAAGCGCTTGTTTACGTTTTTGACTTCGAGAATACCCATGTCGTGCGCTCCTTATTCAGCAGGTGTTGTTTTGCCATCCGGTGATTTCGGATCGGCTTTTTTGCGGCGGAACATTTTGCCGACACGTTGACCGCCTTCGACCAGACCACCAGGCAGGAAAATTACGACAAGCATGAACACAAGACCCAATGTCAGGTGCCAGCCTTTGCCCACGAAGGGGTAGACCAGCGCGACCAACAAGTCCTCGATGCCGTCGGGCATAAAGGAGAACCACTGCTCCAGAACGGTCTTGTTGATCTTGGAGACGATGTTTTCCATGTACTTGATGATACCCGCGCCGAGGACGGGACCGATCAAAGTGCCTGCACCGCCAAGGATGGTCATCACAACAACTTCGCCCGATGCGGTCCAGAACATACGCTCTGCACCCACTTGGGTGTCCATCGCAACCAGTAGACCACCTGCAAGACCCGCATACATGCCGGAGATTACAAAGGCTGCCAGTGTGTAGGGTCTGGAGTTCAGACCTGTGTAGTTCATGCGCTGCTGGTTAGACTTTACAGCACGCAGCATCATGCCAAAGGGAGAGCGGAAAATACGGATCGACAGGTAGAAGGCAATGACCATAACAATCGCTGCGATGTAGTAGCCTGCGTTGAAGGTGAAAACCCAATCGCCCAGACGTAGCTCGGAAGAGGCCTTCATATCGAGACCAAAGAGATTTGCCGTAGGTGTGCGTCCGTCTGTTACTGCCGCATCAAGAATGCGCGGATCGGCAAGTTTGGGCTGAAGGCCCGTTTCACCGCCCGTGATGGGCGTCAGAACCGAATAGGCCAGTGCATAAGACATCTGTGCAAAGGCCAGTGTCAGGATCGAGAAGTAGATGCCCGAACGGCGCAGGGAAATCCAGCCGACCAGCAGCGAGAAAACGCCAGCCACGATCACGGAGATGACGATTGCAGGGATCACGTTCATCGTCAGCAGTTTCATCATCCAGATCGCGGCGTAGGAACCGACACCCAGAAACGCGGCGTGTCCAAAGCTGAGATAGCCTGTGAGGCCGAACAGGATATTAAACCCGATGGCAAAGATGCCAAAGATCACCAAGCGCTGCATCAGATCGGGATAGCCCGCGTTGAACTGTGCCATGCCCGAGTTTTCGGGGAAAGGGTTAAGGATGAAGGGGGCAAATAGGCAAAGGAGAACAACAATCCCAAGCAGACCTGCGTCGCGTTTTGTAAGTCCCAACATGTTCTTAGTCCTCCATCACGCCGGCACGGCCAAGAAGGCCACGGGGACGTGTCAGCAAAATGATGATCGCAACAAGATAGATAATGATTTGGTTGATACCCGGGATAACATCCAGAACTTCGGCCATCGAGGCAAAGCTCTCCACGATGCCCAGCAGGAAACCCGCCAGCACAGCACCAGGCAACGAGCCCATGCCGCCTACCACAACCACAACAAAGCTCAGCACCAAAAAATCCATTCCCATGTTGTAGTTGGGCGAGTTGATGGGCGCATACATCGCACCCGCCATGCCAGTGACCGCCGCAGCGATGCCAAACATGATGGTAAAGCGTTTGTCGATGTTGATCCCCAGCAGGCCAACAGTTTCACGGTCGGCCATGCCCGCACGGACCACCATACCAAAGGTGGTAAACTGCAAGAAGGCAAAGACCGCACCGATGACAACAGCAGCGAAACAGAAATACACAAGTCGCCAGTAAGGGTAGATGATCGTATTCGGATCAAACCCGACCATCGCGCCAAAATCAAACGATCCGGCAAAGACCGCAGGTGCGGGCGTTGGGTAGGGGTTTGCACCGTAGAAATATTTGATCAACTCACCCAGTACAATCGCAAGGCCGAAGGTCACAAGGATCTGGTCGGCGTGGGGGCGGCTGTAGAAGTGCTTGATCAGGCCGCGCTCCATGATGGTGCCGATGGCGATCATCACGGGGATTGTGAACAAAATGGACAATGGCACCGCCCAGTCAATCATCCACGCCCCTGTCGATTCGCCAAACCATTGGTTCACATACAGGATATCGTCGAATTTGGGATTGCCGAGGAAGTCGGTGCCCGTTGGCTCCGTTGCCTTATGGCTCAGCGTCAGAATTTTGGAAAACGTCACTGCGCAGAACGCACCGATCATGAACAACGCACCGTGGGCGAAGTTAACCACGCCCAATGTGCCGAAAATTAGCGTCAGGCCCAGAGCGATCAGCGCATAGGCGGATCCCTTGTCGAGGCCGTTGAGGATTTGAAGGAGAATTGCGTCCATGGTCCGTCCCATCTGTCACAAGTGCCATGCGCCCTGCCGGAATAGGGGGCGTTTGGTCGGTTTGCGGGCTGTTGGTGCTTGAATAATGAGTGCAGGGCGGACGGCTTGGCCCGCCCTGCAAAGCTTGGTCGCTTTTACGCGCCTGGGTTACATGTACCCAGTGAACCGCCCGCGAACTGTGGGTGGTCAGGTGTATAAGTAACCTGTTCGGTTGGTGTTACTTCAACGATTTCAACGAGATCGTATTCGTTTTCAGGGTTCTCTTTACCCTTCACAACCAGCACGTCCTTGAAGCACTGGTGATCTTCGGCACGGTAGAGTGTCGGGCCGTTGCCCAGACCGTCGAATTCGAACCCTGCGAGGGCCTCGACAACGGAACATGGGTTGAACGAGCCGCCACGTGTGACCGCATCTGCGTACAAAAGCGTCTGTACGTAGCAGGTGTGCGCCGCCTGTGAGGGGGGGAAGCCGTACTTGGTGCCGAAGGACTTAACAAAGGCGTTGGTACCCGCATAGCGCGCGCCCAGCTTGTCTTCGAGTGACCAGTCCCAGTTCTGGGAGCCGATGATGCCCTTGATGTTGGCACCCGCACCACGAGCCATCAGCTCGGAGTAGAGTGGCACAACGATCTCGAACTTCTTGCCGTTTACTGTCTGGTCGCGCAGTCCGAACTGGACCGCGTTTGTCAGAGAGTTGATCATGTTGCCGCCGTAGTGGTTCAGAACCAGCACGTCTGCACCAGACTGGATCACAGGCGCGATATAAGCAGAGAAGTCTGTCGCGGTCAGTGGTGTTTTGACTGCGTTGACGGTTTCCCAACCAAGAGCTTCTGTGGAGGAACGTACCGCTTCTTCTGTGGTGTAACCCCAGTTGTAGTCAGCCGTCAGGTGATATGCCTTACGGTCCGCGCCATACTCGGCGGCGAGGATCGGTGCGAGGGCCGCACCGGACATGTAGGAGTTAAAGAAGTGACGGAAGCCGTTGGCTTTCTTGTCTTTACCCGTTGTGTCGTTGGAGTGGGTCAGACCCGCCATGAAGATAATGCCGGCCTCTTGGCAAAGCGCCTGAACAGCAACAGCCACACCGGAGGAGGAACCACCGGAAATCATGACAGCGCCGTCTTTTTCGATCATCGACTTGGCAGAGGCGCGTGCGGCGTCTGATTTTGTCTGTGTATCGCCTGTGACGAACTGGACCTTTTTGCCCATGATGCCTGTGCCGTCCAGCGCCTTGGAGCTGAAGGTTTGCAGCATGCCGCCATCGCCCATACCGTTGAGGTGCTCAACGGCCAGCTCGAATGCGCGCAGCTCGTCTGCGCCCTCATCGGCGTAGGGGCCTGACTGTGGTACGTTGAAACCAAGCGTCACCGTGTCGCCCTGTGGCGCATTGGTGAAACCGGCATGTGCGTCGGCACGCAGATACGTTGGCAGTGCAAGACCGGCACCGGCAACAACGCCAGTTTGGATCAGACCGCGACGTGTCGGATTGAATGTAGACATAATGTCCTCCCGAAAGTGTTAAAACTGGCACCACAGCCTTCTCCCGGGCGTTGGTGCTGGCACTAAGTCGTGCAAACGTACTATCGGGGGCGGGGAGCATTGCTGCAATAACACCCTTGATTGAATGGATTTATTTGTAAATAAATGTACCAACCCGTCTTGGGTTTTGTAAATTTAGTGATGTTGCAGCGCAGAAAGCCACTGATAATGTGTGAAAATTTGATACGAGCCCCTTATGTCGCGCGATAGCTTGACAGGGAGCCGCATCCGTGAGCGGCGCGTTATACAGGGCGTCAAACAGGCTGATCTGGCAAAACGTATCGGTATATCCGCCAGCTATCTCAATTTAATCGAGCACAACCGCCGCAGAATCGGCGGCAAGCTCTTGCTCAATATCGCGGCCGCCCTCGAAGTCGAGCCACAAGCGCTCACCGAAGGGGCGGAGGCCGCACTGTTGGGCGTTTTGGCTGAGGCTGCTGTGACAGCGCACTTGCGCTCTGAGGATGCTGAGCAGGCGGAAGCTTTTGCAGGGCGGTTTCCGAGTTGGGCAGAAGCTTTGGCGGCAAGTCAGCGCCGTGTCTCCGCCTTGGAGCGGACGGTTGAGACGCTGAGCGACCGCATGGCGCATGACCCGCTACTGGCCGATTCCATGCATGAACTACTGACCACCGCAGCGGCGGTGCGCTCGACTGCGGAAATCCTCGCTGGGGACGAGACGCTGGAGCGTGAGTGGCAGGACCGCTTTCACGCCAACCTTGACGCAGACAGCAGCCGCTTGGCGCAGAGTGCGCAGGCTTTGTTCGGTTATCTGGAACAGGCAAAAGACCCTTCCGTCGGAGGCAAGTCCCCGCAAGAAGAGGTCGAAACCTATCTGGCGCAACAGGGCTTCCATTTTCCGCAGCTTGAGGGGCAAGGCAAAAAGGCATCGGTGGATGATATCCTTGCGGGGGCAAATGAGGGGCTCACGGATGCCGCACGCTATATTCTGCGCGGTGTCTTGGGGCAGGTACAGCACGACACCGCACAGTTGCCTTTGATGGATTTGGAAGCTGCGATTGCCGAGGAGACAATTGATCCTGTCCTATTGGCGCGGCGGTTTGGTGTGGCGCCTGCTGTAATTTTGCGACGACTGGCAGCTGTGCCGTCTTTGGGTGCAGGGCTGGTGGCCTGTGACAGGTCGGGCACGGTGATTTTTCGCAAATCGGTTGATGGCTTTTCGATCCCACGGTTTGACAATTGTTGTCCGCTTTGGCCGCTGTTTGGCGCATTAGGGGCGGCAAACAGCGTCCTTTACGAAAGGCTGGGGCAGTTGGGGCGCGGGCGGATACAATTTGATGCCTATGCGACAACGGATGTGGCGATCGCGTCCAGCTATAACACACCCGCGCCTGTGCAGGCGGTAATGCTCTTGCTGCCAGCTGCTGCCGGAGACACCCGCCAACCCCTGAGCGAAGTTGGGGCCACCTGCCGGATTTGCCCCCATGCCGCCTGTGGTGCGCGGCGTGAACCATCTGTCATGGCGTAGTAAATTTTGACACCCGCCGCACAAGGGTGCATCTTGGCTGAACAAATAGCGCGCAACACCGACGCAAGATCGGTCAAGCGGGGTTATTTACCAAGGGAGGGGACAACCGCATGTCGAAACATGTCGTGTTGGTGGAGGACGAGACCAACATCGCAGAGGCGATCCGGTTTTTGCTGGGCCGTGACGGATGGCGGGTCGAGACATTGGCCAATGGCGGAAATGCCGCCGAAGTGATCCGTGCAGCGCGGCCTGATCTGGTCATGCTGGATGTCATGCTGCCGGGTAAGACGGGGTTTGAGATCCTTGCTGAATTGCGCAGTGACGCAAGCCTTGCCGATTTACCTGTGCTCATGCTCACCGCGCGCGGACAAAGCCGCGACCGCGAGATGGCCCTCAAGGCAGGGGTCAGCCGTTTCATGACCAAACCCTTCTCGAACGAGGAAATGCTCACTGCGGTGCGCGAATTGACCCAAGGCCAAGTGAGCTGATGCCCGACGCACGGCTGTTTCTGGAGCGGCGCAGCTATCGCCGCCGGCGCATGATGGACGCGGTGCGCATTCTGCCGCTCCTGTGTACATTGCTCTGGCTGATTGTGCCGCTGATGTGGCCGAACGGGGGCGAGGGGAACGGGGCCGGAGAGTCGGGGCAAACCGCCCTCTCAACCGTGATCTGGTATTTGTTTGCGGTCTGGATGCTGGCAATCATGGCTTCCTTCGGCCTGTGGCGGCGCGTCAGGCGCAGCGATCCGGATGGCGAAGAAGCTGCACGGACCCCTGATTTCTGATGGTCACGCTGAACCAGTTGATTGCCGTGTGCCTTGTGTATGTGGTGGGGCTCTTCCTTGTGGCATTTCTGGCCGAACGCGCAGCGCTGCGCGGCAAGGGCAACTGGCTGCTGCGCTCGCCTTTGGTCTATACGCTGTCTTTGTCGATCTATTGCACCGCTTGGACCTTTTACGGCGCTGTGGGCTACGCGGCACGCTCGGGACTTGAGTATGTGACGATCTACCTTGGCCCCTCGTTGGTGATGATCGGCTGGTGGTGGGTGTTGCGCCGTCTGGTACGCATCGGGCGTGCACAGCGGGTAACCTCTGTGGCTGACCTCGTCTCCGCACGCTACGGCAAGTCGAACCTTCTGGCGGTGATGGTGACGGCGATGGCTGTGGTGGGTGTGACGCCCTATATTGCGTTGCAACTCCAATCGGTAACCCTGTCGGTCTCGATCTTTGCCACGAATGAGGCAGGGCTGGGGAGTGCGCCGCAGATCAACGACAATGCGGCCTTCTGGGTGGCGGCAGGTCTGGCGCTGTTTACAGTCCTCTTCGGCACCCGAAACCTCAACGTGAACGAGCGTCACCACGGCGTTGTGATCGCTGTCGCGGTCGAAGCGGTGGTCAAGCTGGTCGCACTTTTGGCGGTGGGGGCGTTTGTCGTCTGGGGCGTGGCGGGGGGCGTAGCGGAGACTGTTGCCCGCATTGATGCATCGCCCATTGGCACATGGCAGACGGGCGGAGGACGGTGGACTGCACTGATCGTGGTTTCTGCCGCGGCCTTTGTCTGCTTGCCGCGCATGTTTCAGGTGATGGTCGTCGAGAATGACGACGAGCGTCATCTGCAAATCGCCAGTTGGGCTTTCCCCCTCTATCTAATGGCGATCAGCCTGTTTGTCGTGCCGATTGCAGTTATCGGGCTTGAGCTGATGCCCGCAGGGGCAAACCCCGATCTTTACGTGCTGACTGTCCCGCTGAGCCAAGGGCAAAACGGTCTGGCGATGCTGGCCTTTCTGGGCGGCTTTTCCTCGGCAACATCGATGGTGATTGTGGCGACACTGGCGCTGAGCACCATGATGTCGAACCATATTGTGATGCCGCTTTGGCTTAAGCTTAGCCAGACAGGCGCGCAGCAATCGGGCGATGTCCGCGGGGTTGTCATCCGGGCGCGTCGTTTGTCGATCTTGCTGATTATCACACTGGGATATCTCTATTATCGCGCCTCTGGCGGCTCTGGCGCACTTGCGGCGATTGGGCTGATCTCCTTCGGTGGTGTGGCACAGTTCTTGCCGGCCCTTTTGGGGGGCATCTTCTGGCGCGGCTCCACGCGGACAGGGGCGATTGCGGGGCTGAGCATCGGCTTTGTTATCTGGATGTATACCATGCTCTTGCCCAGTTTCGGACCCGATGGTGCATTGCCCGCGTCCGTTTTTGAGCAGGGATTGTTCGGGCTTGGCATTCTGCGGCCTCAGGCGCTTTTCGGGATTACAGGGTTGGACCCGACGGTTCATGCGGTCTGGTGGAGCATGTCGCTCAATTCTTTGCTGTTCTTTGTTGTGTCGATCTTTAGCTTCCCCAGCCCGCTGGAGCGGTTGCAGGGTGCACAGTTTGTAAATGTGTTCGATCATTCATCAGGAGCTGCGCGTGGCTGGGTTGCCTCTGAAGGTGGGGTCGAGGATTTGATGATTATGTCCCAGCGTATTCTGGGTGCATCGGAGGCGCAGGCCTTCTTTTCGGCTCAGGCAACAGGGCAGGGACGTACGGACGGGCCGCCGCTGCCGACGCCAGAGTTTGTTCAGGCGCTGGAGCGTGAACTGGCCGCATCCGTCGGCGCTGCCACGGCCAATGCGATGATCGGCCAGATCATCGGCGGTCAGGCGATCTCGGTTGAGGACCTGATGGCGGTTGCCAACGAATCCGCGCAAATCCTTGAGTATTCGGGCCGTCTTGAGGCGAAGTCTCTGG
>CAWVWS010000037.1:0-21264 GCA_963933905.1 uncultured Sulfitobacter sp. | reverse complement strand
GGAAACTACGGCTTCGAACAGGTCAATTACTGACGGTTTGTAAGGTTCATTATGTACTATTAACGACACTGCCCAAATCAATTCCCCGAGCTGAGCAAATCATATTTCCGCAGTTTTACATAAAGCGACTGGCGCGACAGGCCAAGCATCTCGGCCGCTGCAACACGGTTGTTCGAGGTCAGCTCAACCGCGGTTTCGATGCACATCTTTTCGACGACATCGGTCGTTTTGGCAACGATTTCGCGCAGTGACTGGCTCCCGATCAACTCGACAACAGACTGCATATCAACTTCGCCAAACTGGTGCGTATCGGCACGCGCACTGTCCGCGCGGCTGATGTCACGCAAAATCAGGGCGAAAACAGGATCCGCGCCGGTCTGGACATGGGTGGTCGAAACCTCCACGGCACGCTCTGCGCCGAACTCCCCCGTGACGCGGGTGGTATAGGCGCGCATCATGCCGCTGCGGGCTGCATTTTCCAGCATGACATTGAGGTCAACACTCCCCCGTCCGAGGAAATCAACAATCGAGCGCCCTTTGAGCGCCTTACCATGGGTGACATCGGCAAGATTGAGGAAGGCTTCGTTTGCACTGAGGATGACACCAATGCTGTCAACAAAGACCATCGCATCTGCGCCACGCTCATATAGACCCGTCAGATTGCTTTGCAGGCTGTCGGATTTAAGCGCTTCAGGCGCCGTCGCGGTTATGCGACACAGCATCGCCTGATCGCCGCCATTGCGGAACAGAACGGGGCGCAATGTGACCATCCGCGACGGTGTGCGCGCCTTGATCGTGAGCTGTGCCGCCCCGCTCTCGTTTGCCAAACCAACCAGCTGGTCCACCAACCCGCCTTTGCTTTTGTCGTCGAGCAGATGATCAAGGGACACACCCACCAGATCACCGCCCTGCTTGCCCAACAAGACACGCGCGGCGGGGTTACAATCCTGCACCTTGCCGCTTGGCAGGGAAACAAAGAGCATCGCATCATCTATCGACGCCATCAGCACGCGGAATTGCATGTCGTGCACACGGCGCGTCTCATAGTCTTTTTCAAGCGTGAGCTGGGCATTTATCAACTGCTGCTGCATCTCGGCCACGGCACGCAAGTCACCGCCCATCAACAGAATTTTGCCGTTCTCGCCAACACGGTGAAAGCTGTAGCGCACAGGAAAGCTTGGCCCGTCATCAAATGTTTTGTGGTTCAACTCGACTGTGCGGGATTTCTCCGGCGATGCCTGAAACTCTGCCAGACGCTTTTCGAACTTCGACACACTTTCGGCGGTGAAGGTGTCGCGCAGCAGCATGCCTTCATAACGCATCAACACGTCTTTTGGCCGGAAAGCAGGATTGGCAAAGACACCCGTAACAGTCCCGTCAGGCGCAATCACAATTCCCAGATCGGCGACACCTCCGATGATGTCTTGAAAGCTCTCCGAGCCGATCAGCGGAATCAGTCCGCTTGTCCATGTGCCGTCCGTATTTAACATTAGGGCTGTACTCTTTGCGCGCAAAAGCTCAATGCGGCTTGCCAATCATTCATTGCGTGATCCGCACCGATGACCGCGCTCACATCACATTCACGTTCCAAAACACTGCCGCCCACCAACACAGGCGCCCATGGATTTCCTTCGCGGACCTTTTTCACCACTGCCGTCAGGAAATCAAGCGGCTCCCATGGAGATGCCGACAACATAACACCAACAGTTGCGGGCGATTTTACGAATTGGGCAATCTGGTCAAGCGCCAGATCACAGCCAAGATGCACATCATATCCGGCTCGGCGCATCTGTCCTGCCAGGATACTGGCCCCCAGCGAATGCTGAACGCCTTCGGGCACAATAATGCAAATCTCCCCCAACGTGCCAAAAGGGGCTCGCTCGGGCATGCACCAACTGGAATCAAGTGTGCGCAACATCGCCTGCAAATTCGAAACACCCACAGTCACTTGGGTAAATCCCATTTCATCATCAACCCATCCTTCGCCCAACCTGCGGGCAACAACGGGAATGTAGAAATCGGCGATATCCGTGTCGCGGATGCCGTGACGGCGCATATCATCAAGGAGCTTTGTGATGTTTTTCGGATTCGGCTGCGTCAAAGCGACCTGCATCTCGTCGAGATAACGCACCAAGGCACGCGGCGGCATGTCGGGGTAGATCAGCCGCAACTCACTCGACAGAACAGAGAGCACCTGACGCGTCACGCCGCCCACACATTGTGGGGTTATCGCCGTAGCGTCTGTCGTGTCATGTGGCATTGATCCTCCGTAAGGCCTGTAGAGCAGGAAAATTGAATGTTTCTAGTGAGATCGCCTCTATGGTCTACACCCCCTATACCATTGTCAATTAACATTGACATGCAATTTAGTGCACTCTTTTTTATCTATATTTTACAATAGGTAAGACAGGTACACCCAAATTTGTTCAATTTTCAAAAGTGTAAATCAAAGTTGACACTTGGTGGATTCAATGTCAACTTTCACATAAGGATTTAGCCGAAGGACCGATCAATGGGACGCCCGCAACAGCGCAGCGCACAACACCAGCCACTCTACACGCCTGCCCAACGGGCGCGGCGCGATGGTACTGTCTGGACGCTTGTGCAGGGGATTCTTGCTCCTGTTCAGTTCCTGATTTTCCTTGTCTCTCTGGCATTGGTTTTGCGCTATCTCACAACGGGTGAGGGCTACTATGCCGCGACCGTTTCAGTGCTCGCCAAAACCGCGGCACTATACCTTATCATGGTTACTGGCGCGATCTGGGAGAAGGTCGTCTTCGGCCAGTATCTTTTCGCCCCCGGCTTCTTCTGGGAGGACGTGTTCAGCTTTGTCGTGATCGCGCTCCATACCCTATATTTATATGGCCTGATTACGGGAAGCATCGCACCACAAACGCTGATGCTGATCACGCTCGCCGCCTACATCACTTACGTCATCAACGCAGGTCAGTTCCTGTGGAAACTGCGCATTGCGCGGCTGCAATCTGAGGTTCCCGCATGAACGATCTAACACCCCCTCCTCCGGCACTTGGCTGCCGCACATCGCCTGTTTTGAAACAGCGCGGACAGCGGGAGGTTTTCTGTGGTCTTACAGGCATCATCTGGCTGCACCGCAAAATTCAGGATGCGTTCTTTTTGGTTGTCGGTTCGCGCACTTGCGCCCACCTTCTTCAGTCCGCCGCTGGTGTGATGATATTTGCCGAACCGCGGTTTGGCACAGCGATTCTCGAAGAATCAGACCTCGCCGGTTTGAATGACGCCCACAAGGAGCTTGACCGCGAAGTTGCGCGCCTTCTGTCACGTCGTCCTGACATCCGTCAGCTCTTCCTCGTGGGCTCCTGCCCGTCCGAAGTGATCAAGCTTGACCTGAGCCGCGCCGCCGAGCGTCTTACACAAGAATTTGCGCCCAAGGTCCGCGTGCTGGAATATTCCGGCTCTGGTATCGAGACGACATTCACCCAAGGTGAAGACGCATGCCTCGCCTCTATGGTGCCAGTGTTGCCCCAGTCAGATGCGCGCGAATTGCTCGTCGTTGGTGCCTTGCCCGATGTGGTTGAGGATCAGATGCTCGGTCTGCTGAAGGCCATGGGCATCGGCCCCGTGCGTGTTCTGCCTGCCCGCAACATTGATGATGAAATGGGCATCGGCGAAAACACCGTCTACGCCCTGACCCAACCTTTCCTGAGCGAAACTCACGCCGCGCTAGAGCGTCGCGGTGCGAAACATATCCAAGCGCCCTTCCCCCTTGGCGAAGAAGGCACAACTGCATGGCTCTCTGCCGTTGCCGAAGAGTTTGGCGTCGGCCGCGCCCTGTTTGACAAAGTGACCGAAGCGCCCCGCCGCCGCGCACGCCAAGCCGTTGCTGCTGCCGCCGAGACGCTCACGGGTAAAACAGTCTTCTTCTTCCCTGACAGCCAGTTGGAAATCCCCCTCGCCCGCTTTCTCGCACGCGAATGTGGCATGACCCCGCTCGAAGTCGGCTCTCCTTATATTCACGACGCACTGCACGGTCCTGATCTTGACCTGCTGCCCGAGGGTCCGCAAATCTCCGAAGGCCAAGACGTTGACCTGCAACTCGACCGCTGCCGCGAGGCGCGCCCCGATCTCACGGTCTGTGGTCTCGGCCTCGCCAACCCGCTGGAAGCGGAAGGCCTGTCCACCAAATGGGCCATTGAGCTGGTCTTCACGCCTGTGCATTTTTATGAGCAAGCAGGCGACCTCGCCGCTCTTTTCGCACGTCCACTGCGCCGCAAGGGCATCCTGAAGCATGGCGAAAGCACATCTGATCCGATGTTCGCGGAGGCCCGCGCATGAAGCTTACCGTTTGGACATATGAAGGCCCGCCACACGTAGGCGCGATGCGCGTTGCCACGGGGATGACGGGTTTGCACTACGTTCTGCACGCCCCCCAAGGTGACACATACGCCGATCTTCTGTTCACCATGATCGAGCGGCGCGACCACCGCCCACCCGTGACCTACACCACGTTCCAAGCCCGCGATCTGAGCCGCGACACAGGCGGTTTGTTCAAGCAAGCCTGCCAGGAAGCCTATGACCGTTTCAAACCCGAAGCGATGATCGTTGGTGCGTCCTGCACAGCCGAGTTGATCCAAGACGATCCCGCAGGTCTGGCCGAAACAATGGGCCTGCCCGTGCCGATCATTCCGCTGGAACTGCCCAGCTACCAGCGCAAAGAGAACTTTGGCGCGGACGAGACATTCCTGCAAATTGTGCGCCATCTGGCAAAGCCGATGGAGAAAACTGCGCGTATCTCCTGCAATATCCTTGGGCCAACCGCCCTTGGGTTTCGTCACCGCGATGACGTGCAAGAGATCACAAACCTGCTTTACGAGATGGGCATCGAAGTTAATGTGACTGGCCCCATGGGCTCCTCCCCTTCTGACATCGCACGCATGGGTCAGGCGCATTTCAACGTGCTGCTCTACCCCGAAACGGGCGAGAGTGCAGCGCGCTATTGCGAGAAAACATTCGACCAGCCCTACACCAAGGTTGTCCCCATCGGCGTAGGCGCGACAAATGATTTCATTGCAGAAATCCGCGCCCTCACAGGCAGCTCATCCACAATCGACATGCAAAACTCGCGCCAGTCATGGTGGAGCCGTTCAGTCGACAGTACCTACCTCACAGGAAAGCGCGTATTCATCTTTGGCGATGGCACACACGTTGCCGCCGCCGCACGTTTCGCCCGTGACGAGATGGGCTTCGAAGTCGCTGGCATGGGCTGTTACAACCGTGAATTCGCCCGTCCTATTCGTGCATTGGCCAAAGACTACGGTCTTGAGGCGCTGATCACCGACGACTACCTCGAAGTTGAGGCAGCCATTGAAGCGCTCCAGCCCGAGATGATCCTCGGCACACAGATGGAGCGGCATATCGGCAAGCGTTTGGGCATCCCCTGCGCTGTGATTTCCGCGCCTGTGCATGTTCAGGATTTCCCTGCCCGCTACTCCCCGCAAATGGGATTCGAGGGTGCAAATGTACTCTTCGACACATGGGTACATCCGCTGGTTATGGGCCTCGAAGAGCACCTGTTGCACATGTTCCGTGAAGATTTTGAGTTCAACGATGCGGCAGGCCCGAGCCACCATGGCGGCCACGCGCCTGCGTCCAAATCTTCGCAAACAGAAGCACCCGAACAGCCGCAACTGACCCCCGAAGTTCAACCCTCAGGCGAGATCATCTGGCTGCCTCTGGCGGAAAAAGAGCTCAAGAAAATCCCGTTCTTCGTACGCGGCAAAGCGCGCCGCAACACCGAAGCCTACGCAGTTGAAAAAGGGTTGGCCGAAATCTCGGTCGATACCCTCTATGATGCAAAGGCACATTATGCGCGATGAATTGATCGTTCCGACCTATAACTTCGTAATCATTACTCTGGACCGGCACGCCGCTGGCCCTGCCGCGCGAGTGGCTCCGATGCTTGCGATGGATTTTCCAGGTCTGAACGTCAAAATTCACGCAGCCGCTGAGTGGGAGAAAAACCCTGCAGCGCTACAAGACGCGCTTGATGATATCGCGACGGCCAACATCGTCGTAAACTGCGTCCTTTTCCTTGAGGACCATGTCCGCGCCATTCTGCCAGCGCTCAAAGCACGCCGCGATGCACTTGATGCGCTGGTCGGTGTGGTCTCCGATCAGGAAATCACACAACTGACCCGCATGGGCGATCTGGATATGTCGCGCCCTGCAAGCGGCGCAATGGGTCTGCTCAAGAAGCTCAAGCCGTCAAAATCGTCGGGTAAATCCGGCGCAGGCCAGATGAAGATGCTGCGCCGCATCCCCAAAATTCTCAAGCTGATCCCCGGCAAGTCCCAAGACCTGCGCGCGTGGTTCCTTGCCATGCAATATTGGTTGGGCGGTTCTGATACGAATATTGAAAACATGATCCGCTTCCTCATCGCCCGCTATACCAGCGTGGCCGAATGGCGCGGCGTGAAAGCGGCAGAGCCTGTCGATTACCCCGATTGCGGTCTTTACCACCCCGACCTACCCGACATGCACATCACCACTGATCTGGCCGATCTGCCGATCAAAGGGAACGGTCCGACCATCGGCATCCTGATGCTGCGCAGCTATATCCTGTCGTCGGATACCGCCCATTATGACCACGTCATTCGTGCGTTCGAGGCAAAAGGCTGTCGCGTGATTGCAGGCTTTGCGGGCGGTTTGGATGGGCGTCCTGCGATGGCTGCCTACCACATGGGCCGCGTTGATGCGCTTGTCTCGCTTACGGGGTTCTCCCTTGTTGGTGGCCCTGCCTACAATGACAGCGACGCGGCTGTTGATGCGCTCAAGGCGCTCGATGTACCCTACCTCAACGCGCAACCGCTGGAATTTCAAACGCTGGCCGAATGGGCCGCGGGTGGTCAGGGCCTCAGCCCGATCGAAACGACAATGCTGATCGCTCTGCCAGAGCTTGATGGTGCGACCAACCCTACTGTCTTTGCTGGCCGCCACGGTGCCGACGGTTGTGACCATTGCCCCGTGAATTGCAAAGCCACGAGTGCCGTAAAAGCAATGGCGCCCTGCCCCGAGCGTATTGACGCGCTGGTGGACAAAGCCATGCGCCTCGCCACTCTGCGCCGCCAGCGCAATGCTGATAAAACTGCTGCGATCGTGCTGTTTGGTTTCCCACCAAACGCTGGTGCTGCTGGTACCGCCGCCTATCTGTCGGTCTTCGAGAGCCTGCACAACACCCTGCATGAGATGAAGCGCAGCGGCTATGATGTGACGCCCCCTGCCACAGTCGAGGAGCTGCGCGAAGTTGTCCTACATGGGAATCGCGAAATCTACGGCCAAGAGGCCAATGTCGCCACAACAGTGACTGCTGACCAGTTGGTCAAACGCACCCCGTGGCTCGCTGAGATTGAAGCCGTCTGGGGCCCTGCCCCTGGCAAGATCCAAGCAAACGGACGTGAAGTCTTCATCCTTGGTGCGCATTTTGGCAAAGTGTTCGTCGGCGTCCAGCCCACCTTCGGCTATGAGGGCGACCCGATGCGCCTGCTGTTCGAGCGCGGCTTTGCCCCGACCCATTCGTTCAACGCGTTTTATCAGTATATCAAGCATGACCTAAAAGCCGATGTTGTCCTTCATTTCGGCATGCACGGCGCGTTGGAATTCATGCCCGGTAAACAAAACGGTGTCGGTTCCAAATGCTGGCCTGACCGCATGATGGGCAACCTGCCCAACGTCTATCTTTATGCCGCCAATAACCCCTCCGAGGCGACATTGGCCAAGCGCCGCATTGGTGCGACGACAGTGACCTACCTCACGCCACCGCTGCAAAATGCAGGTCTGTACAAGGGTCTGACATCGCTCAAAGAGTCGCTCAACCAATGGCGCAGCACGTCACCTGATACAGACCGTAGCGATCTGGAAGAGTTGATCGGCGCCCAAGCCGAAGCTGTTGATATGGACGCTTCCAACATCGACACCCTTTGGCTCACACTGCTGGAAACCGAGGCGAGCCTGATCCCTGAAGGTCTACATATTGTGGGCCGTACAGGCACTGCAGAGAATATCGAGACCACGCTAAACCAGATGGTTTTCGCCAACGCACAAGAGCGTGCCACCGCAAGGAAACACCTCAGCGAGGACGCCGAATTACCCGCCCTGATGCGTGCGCTCAACGGCCAATACATCGCACCCGTCCACGGCGGCGACGTGATCCGTGCCCCTGACATCCTGCCTACGGGCCGCAACATCCACGCATTCGATCCCTTCCGCATGCCCACCGCCGAGGCGATGATGAGCGGCAAAAAACAGGCCGACGAATTGCTACGCACCCATGATTGTATGCCACGCACTGTGGCGCTGGTCCTTTGGGGCAGCGATAATAT
Organism: uncultured Sulfitobacter sp.; assembly: GCA_963933905.1. Lineage (GTDB taxonomy): Bacteria > Pseudomonadota > Alphaproteobacteria > Rhodobacterales > Rhodobacteraceae > Sulfitobacter. The sequence continues at coordinate 12,907 of CAWVWS010000037.1, read as the reverse complement.
CAAATCCAACGGCGGCCCGATTGCCCAAGCGCTGAGCCTGATGGGCTGCACCGCGCGCTTTGACGCCCATGGCCGCCTGTGTGGTGCCGATCTGGTGCCACTGGCAGAGTTGGGCCGCGCCCGCATCGACGTGATCATGACCCTGTCGGGCATCTTCCGCGATCTGCTCCCGCTGCAAACAAAACTGCTGGCCGATGCCGCCTACCAATGCGCCATTGCGGATGAGCCGAATGAATACAACCCGATCCGCGCTCATGCGCTGGCGTTTATGGAGAACAACGGCTGCGATATGAAAACCGCCGCCTTGCGCGTATTCTCCAATGCTGAGGGTGCTTATGGCTCCAACGTGAACCAACTCGTCGACAGTTCTGCCTTTGACGACGAAAGCGAATTGGCGGACGCGTACCAAGCACGTAAAAGCTTCGCCTACGGTATGGACGGTGAGGCAAGCCAGCAAACGGCGCTCCTTGAGGACACGCTCAAGCAGGTCGATCTGGCTTACCAAAACCTTGAATCAGTCGAGCTGGGTGTCACATCCGTCGATCACTATTTCGACACGCTTGGCGGAATTGCTACGGCAGTAAAACGCGCTCAGGGGGGCAAGGAACTGCCCGTCTATATCGGCGATCAGACAACCGGCGGCACCAAAGTACGCACCCTGCGCGACCAAGTTTCCCTCGAAACCCGCGCGCGCAACTTGAACCCTGCGTTCTATGAGCCACTCCTGAAACACGGCCACGAGGGTGTGCGCATCCTTGAAGCGAATATCACCAATACCGTCGGCTGGTCCGCCACGACGGGCAAAGTTGATCCGTGGATTTACCAGCGCTTGTCCGAGACTTTCGTGCTCGACGAGGCAATGCGCAAACGCCTGTCGGACCTCAACCCCCAAGCCTCCATGCGCATGGCAAACCGCCTGCTGGAAGCATCGGATCGCCAATACTGGACACCAGACGACGCAACACTCGCCGCGCTGCAAAATGCTGCAGACGCCATTGAAGATCAACTTGAGGGCATTGCAGCCGAATGACCTCACCGACGTATAATAAAGGGAAGAAAAAATGAGCCCACTTGATAAAGGTATGCCGAACCTGCGCGGCCAAGACGGAGAAGGTTCCGTTCAGGTCCAGCTGGACAACGCAGACAAAATCGAAGGCGCAAAGGTATTTGCCGTCTATGGCAAAGGCGGGATTGGTAAATCTACCACGTCGAGCAACTTGTCCGCTGCGTTCTCCAAGATGGGCAAACGCGTTTTGCAAATCGGGTGCGATCCCAAGCATGACAGTACGTTCACGCTGACAGGCAAGCTTATCCCAACCGTGATCGACATTCTCAAAGAGGTGGACTTCCACCCCGAGGAGTTGCGCGCAGAAGACTTTGTGTTTGAAGGTTATGGCGGCGTGAAATGCGTTGAAGCTGGCGGCCCGCCCGCAGGTACAGGTTGCGGCGGTTATGTGGTCGGTCAGACCGTGAAACTGCTCAAGCAGCACCACCTTCTCGAAGATACTGATGTGGTCATCTTTGACGTACTCGGCGATGTGGTCTGCGGCGGCTTTGCGGCCCCTCTGCAACATGCTGACCGCGCGCTGATCGTGACGGCCAATGACTTCGACAGCATCTATGCGATGAACCGCATCATTGCCGCCGTTGAAGCCAAGTCGTCCAACTACAAAGTGCGCCTTGCCGGTTGCGTTGCCAACCGCTCCAAGGACACGAACGAAGTTGACCGCTATTGCGAGACTGTCGGCTTCAACCGTCTGGCCCACCTGCCCGATCTCGATGCGATCCGCCGCTCACGTCTGAAGAAAAAGACGCTCTTTGAGATGGAACTTGATGACGACATCGCCGCCGTGCAGGCCGAGTATATCCGTCTGGCCAATACGCTTTGGGCTGGCACCGATCCTTTGGCGCCAAAATCACTGCCCGACCGCGAAATCTTTGACCTGCTCGGGTTTGATTGATGAGCTATGAAGCCACCAGAAACCGCGTCGAGACATATTTCGACCGGACCGCGACCAAGACATGGGAGCGTCTAACCTCGGACGCGCCTGTGTCGGGCATTCGCGCGACAGTTCGTGCGGGTCGTGATCAGATGCGTGCAAATATCATTTCCGCTCTGCCTGACGATCTGCGCGGTGCGCGGATATTGGACGCAGGCTGTGGCACAGGTGCACTGGCGTTTGAACTGGCGGAACGTGGCGCGGAAGTGGTCGGTGTGGATATCTCACCCCAGCTCATTGATATTGCTACAAAGCGGACCCCACGCAAGCTGGACCGCAAGATCAGCTTTTCCTCCGGCGATATGCTCAACCCCGCGCTGGGGCGTTTCGATCATGTAGTCGCGATGGACAGCATGATATATTACACTGCCGACGACATCGCCGACATTCTGGCAGGTATTGCCCCACGCCTGTCGGGCAAGATGATCTTTACCGTCGCCCCGCGCACCCCGCTGCTCATGTTGATGTGGCGCGCTGGCAAACTCTTCCCGCGCAGCGATCGCTCTCCCACGATGGTGCCGCATACGCCTGCATCCATCGCAAGCAAACTCAAACGCGGCAAGCTGCGCGATATCGGTCGCGTGACTTCGGGCTTCTACATCTCGAACGCACTGGAATTCACATCATGATGTTCCCGACCAAGAAAGGCCTGAAGGCTCTCACGCTGCGCTCGCTGCCTTTTGCGGACGCAATCAGTGATGACCTGCCGCTGGGCCAGTTGATGCGCATGTCGCTGTTCCAAGTCTCTGTTGGTATGGCCGCTGTCATGCTGCTTGGCACGCTGAACCGCGTGATGATCGTCGAGCTTGGTGTAATGGCTTGGGTCGTTGCAATCATGATTGCGATTCCTGTTTTGGTAGCACCCTTTCGCGCACTTCTTGGGTTCCGCTCCGACACCTACCGCTCCGCCATTGGGTGGAAGCGTATTCCATACCTTTGGTTCGGCAGCCTTTGGCAGTTCGGTGGTTTTGCCATCATGCCCTTCGGTCTGCTACTCCTGAATGGTGAGCAAGCCGCCGGTCCCGCGTGGGCTGGTGAAGTAGGTGCTGCTTTGGCCTTCCTGCTGACGGGCCTTGGCATGCACATGACACAAACCGCTGGTCTGGCCCTCGCCGCCGACCGCGCCACGGACGAGACGCGACACCAAGTGGTTGCCCTTCTTTATGTGATGCTGCTGGTCGGTATGGCCGTGGCCGCAATCATCATCGGCACGCTGCTGCGCGACTTCAGCCAACTGCGCCTCATCCAGGTTGTCCAAGGCACCGCCGTGGTCACCATCGTTCTCAACGTCATCGCACTGTGGAAACAGGAACGCATGAACCCGATGACACGCGCCGAACGCGAGGCGGCCAAGCCTACGTTCTCCGACGCATGGCGCGATCTGACAACGAACAACTCCGCCAAGCGTCTGCTGGTCGCTGTCTTCCTCGGCACGCTGGCCTTCAACATGCAGGATGTTCTGCTGGAACCTTATGGCGGTGAAGTGCTGGGCCTCTCCGTCTCTGCCACCACGCTGCTCACGGCGATGTGGGCCTTTGGTGCGCTCATCGGCTTCGCCTTTGCCGCGCGCTGGCTCAAGATGGGCGTTGATACTTACATGATGTCCGCACGCGGTCTGCTGGTAGGCATCCTTGCCTTCTGCGGTGTGATCTTCGCCGCACCACTGGATAGCGGAATACTCTTTTTTGCAGGTGCCTTTGGCATCGGGCTTGGCTCCGGTCTGTTTGCGATCTCGACGCTTACTGCCGCCATGACACTGGAAACAGGCAGCCTCGCAGGTAAGGGCCTCGCCCTTGGTGCATGGGGTGCCGCACAGGCCACTGCCGCAGGATTGTCGATCTTTATCGGCGGTGCACTGCGCGATGTGGTCAATTCAACAGCTATGGCGGGCACCTTCGGCCCCGGCATGCAAAACGCCACGACCGGCTATTCGGTGGTTTACCACATCGAAATCGGCCTTCTTTTTGCGACACTGATTGCGGTGGGTCCATTGGTTCGGACACGGCGCATTACGACTCCACAGGCAGGGCGCGTAGGCCTTGCCGACTTCCCTACGTAACGACAAACCCAACACGGAGGACCCCCTAATGGTTGGCACAGAATTTTTTGGAAACTTCGATCTGGCAAGCGCCGCAATCTGGCTCTTTTGGATCTTTTTCGCGGGACTGGTCTATTATCTCCAGACCGAGAACATGCGCGAAGGCTATCCTTTGCAAACTGACGACGGACAAGAAGCCCCGAACCAAGGGCCCTTCCCTGTTCCAAAAGACAAGACATTCCATCTGCCCCACGGCCGTGGCGATCTGGTTTTGCCCTCGGGCCAACGCGGTGACCGCGACAATCTGGCGATGGAGCAGACATCACAGGCCGCTGGCTCTCCTTATGTGCCGACCGGCGATCCAATGATCGACGGTGTTGGCCCTGCCGCATGGGCCCCGCGCAACGACTGGCCCGAGCTTGACGCGCATGGTCACAACAAAATCCAACCAATGAGCACGCTGGAAGACTTTACCGTTTCCGCAGGCACAGACCCGCGCGGCAAACCTGTTGTTGCTGGCGACGGCGAAGTTGTTGGTCGTGTCACAGATATGTGGATCGATGTTCCAGAGCAGTACGTGCGTTTCCTCACGGTTGATCTCAACCCTGAAGGTACAGGCAAAACCTGCCTGATCCCGTTCAACTTTGCCAAGGTAAAGTCGGACCGCGTCACAGTACGCTCGATCTATGGCGCGAACTTTGCCGCTGTGCCGCAGATCAAATCGGACAATAGCATCACGCTGCTCGAAGAAGAGAAAATCATGGCCTACTTCGGCGGTGGTACTCTTTATGCCGATGCCAAACGCCTTGAGCCACAACTGTAAATAACAGCTTTCGGGCCTGCACAGCCACAGGCCCGGACACCACATTAGGGGACTACCAAAATGCATCACGATGACTTCAAATTCGAACCCGTTCACGGCCTTCCCGAAGCACTGCCCGAGGGTGAACACATCCTCTGGCAAGGGGCGCCAACACCACTGCGCCTTGCCAAAGAAGCGTGGAAAATGAACTGGATCATGGGGTACTTCGTGGTGCTTGCGATCTGGCGCGCGGGGGTGTCTTCCGCCTCCGTGCCGCTGCCCACTGCGATGGGTCATGGCATTCCGCTGCTTATTGCGGGTGCTGTTGCCTGTCTGGTGATTTACGGTCTTGCCTATGTTCAGGCGAAATCGACCGTCTATACCCTCACAAACAAACGTGCGGCCATGCGCATTGGTGCGGCCCTCACGATGACCCTGAACCTGCCTTACGTCTGCATCGGTAATGCTGCCCTCAAGACATCCAAGAACGGCCACGGCACCATCAGCTTTGAGCTGATCGGCGACACGCGCATCAGCTATCTCATGACATGGCCGCATGTGCGTGCTTGGAATATTTCCAAGGCCCAGCCATCCTTCCGCGCCATACCTGATGCCGCCCGCGTTGCCCAAATCTTTGCCGACGCCGCAGAGACCCGCGTGCACGAGCCCAAAATTGAACGCACCGAGAGCGCCCCAAGCGCCGTTGCAGCGGAGTAAGTGATATGAACCTTTCCCAAACCGCCTCCCTCGCCAACCAGATGAAAGAACGTGACCGCGATATGGTCCCGCGTTTTCTGGTTGTCGCAATGTTTGCCCTGATGGCCGCTACGCTTGCGCTTGTCTCCTTTGCCAAGCTGACAGGCATGCCCCCCACAGCCATCGCCAGCCTGCCAGAAATCGTGGCAGAACGTACAGTTACCTTTGCAGGAGACCGCAATAATGGTATCATTCTTCTAGACGAGTCAGGGGTGCAGATCGCCTCCTCCTCCGAGAATAAAGCGGGCTTTATCGACGTGGTCTGGGTTGCCGTCATGCGTGAGCGCAAGGTGCAGGGAACCGACGCCACCGCCCCGATCCGTATCGTGCGCCGCGAAGGAGGCCGCGTGGATGTTATCGACGATACCACTGGCTGGACGCTCGAACTCATCGGGTACGGCCAAGACAATGTCGCAGCGTTCGCCACGCTGATCGACTGATACGCAACCATTGTTCAAGGGACTGAATATCATGGGACTACTCACAAGAACGAAAGAACAAGCGCCCTGCGAGGTCACGATCTCGCACCGCTTTGAAGAACTCTCCGCACATGTCAAATTCCTCAACGGGGCCGTTATAAACCCTGGCGATAGCGTGCTGGTGCACGGCGCCGAGATTATGGCCCCCTACGGCGAATTGGTCGTCGAGGAGCGGATTGCCACCATCACCCGTGCGAGCAAGCTCGAGCAGCTTTGGACCCGCGCCACAGGTGATTTCGAATTCATGGAGTTGTGTGAGTTCTCTTTCTCCGAAGGGGTGTTGTCCGCAAACGGGCACAATGAGGTAATGTCATGAACGTCCAGAACAAACCTACACCCTCCCATTCCGCCTATGCCGATACTGCCGAAGAGGCGATCGCAGCACAGGACGCGCTCGATTCCAAGATGCTGACATCGGATGAGGCAACGCAGGTCGCCATGCAAAACACGCTGCTCACGCCGCGCTTCTACACCACCGATTTTGCAGAGATGGACGCACTGGATGTGACCCCTGTGCGCAAGGATTGGGATGCATTGATTGCCGAGATGCAATCAGATCCGAACAAGGGCCACTTCAAAAAAACCGATGCGTGGCAGGCCGATTGGGAGGGCATGGAGCCCAAGCTCAAGGCCGAGTTTATCGACTTTCTGATCTCCTCATGTACCGCCGAATTCTCTGGCTGTGTTCTGTATAAAGAGATGAAGCGCCGCGGCTCCAACTCCGACATCACGACGCTGTTCCAGCTGATGGCGCGGGATGAGGCACGCCATGCCGGTTTCATCAACGATGCACTGCGCGAAGCAGGCATTCGCGTGAACCTCGGGTTTCTAACGCAGCAAAAGAAATACACCTACTTCCGCCCCAAGTTCATCTACTACGCGACGTACCTGAGCGAGAAGATCGGTTATGCCCGCTATATCACTATCTACCGCCACTTGGAGGAGCACCCCGACAAAGTGTTCCACCCGATTTTTCAGTGGTTCCGCGAATGGTGCAACGATGAGTTCCGCCACGGCGAAGCCTTTGCTCTGCTGATCAAGACAGAGCCAAAGCTGACTGAAAGCTTCGTCAACAAACTGTGGATCAAGTTCTTTCTCACAGCCGTTTACTCCACCATGTGGGTCCGCGATCACCAGCGCCCTGTGTTTCACGAGGCGCTTGGCGTTGATGTGACATGGTACGGGCAGGAAGTGTTCCGCAAAACCTCTGAGGGTACACGCCAGATCTTCCCGTTTGTCCTCGATATCGACCACGCACGCTGGCGTCCAAACCTCGACCGTATGGAAGCGGCCAGCCGCCAAGTCGCGGAAGGTAAAGCCAAGGGCGGCATCGGTGGCACGATTACACGCCTCGGTGGGATGGCAAAAGCGGCCTACGCGTTCGTCGCACTCTTCACGATCCCCGCGATCAAGAACGAGGTCCCCGAAAGCACAGTGATGGAGCCGACCTACTAATGACATCCGCTTGGTCCGCAGCAGCAATAGCACTTTTCGCCTGGTGGTTTTTCACCGGTGCGATCCTGCTTGTCGTGCGGCGGGCCGATGCAAGTGATCAAGTCGCCCACGGCCGCAATGTATTTTTCTCCGTACCCCTGTTTGCGCTTGGCTTTGCTGGTCTGTGGATCAGCTCGTTAGAAATGACAGTTGCAAATGCCTATCTTGCGTTCGTTTCTATTCTTCTCATCTGGGGTTGGATCGAACTGGCGTTTCTGTCCGGTATTATAACTGGTCCCGAACGCCGTCCCTGCCCCGACACACTCACAGGCTACGCCCGGTTTGCCCGCGCGTGGGATACAATCTCACGTCATGAACTTCTGCTTGTCGCTGCCTTGCTCGCCGTTGCCATGATCTCCGCACACGCAGAAAATACAGTAGGCTTCTGGACTTATGTGATCCTCTTTGTTGCGCGAATCTCGGCCAAGCTTAATCTCTTTTTCGGGGTGCCACGGATCAACACCGAATTCGTGCCAACCCCCCTCGACCATATCAAATCATACTTCCGCCAAGGGCCAATCACGATGGCCTTCCCTGTTGGCGTCACTTTCCTGAGCGTCACGGCAGTTTGCTTTGCCGAGCGTCTCATCACTGCCGAAACTCAAGCCACAACAGTCGGTTTCTCTTTGCTTACAGCGCTCGCGGTTCTTGCCGCACTTGAGCATTGGTTGATGGTAGTACCCCTGCCCGATGCCAAGCTCTGGCGCTGGATGCTGCCCGACTCCGCGACTTCAAGACAGGACCAAACCAATGAACTTTGACGCGCTTTTTAACGAACAGATTGACCAGCTTAAATCCGATGGCAACTACCGCTATTTTGCCGAACTCGAACGCAAGGCTGGGAAGTTTCCGCACGCGTCCAACCACGTTGACGGCGAAAAACGCGATGTGACGGTTTGGTGTTCCAACGACTATCTCGGCATGGGCCAGAATCCCCTGACCATCGCAGCCATGTGCGAAGCGGTCCAGCGCACGGGCACAGGCGCTGGTGGCACGCGCAACATCTCTGGCACAAATCACGACCACCTTTTGCTTGAGGCCGAGCTGGCTGATTTGCACGGCAAGGAAGCGGCACTCCTGTTCACCTCCGGCTATGTCTCCAACTGGGCAGCCCTGTCCTGTCTCGGCTCGCGTCTGGAAAACTGTGTAATCCTGAGCGACAGCGGCAACCACGCCAGCATGATCGAAGGTATCCGCCACTCGAAGGCAAAGAAGGTTTTGTGGAAGCATAACGATGTTGCCGACCTTGAAGCCAAACTGGCCGCCCTGCCCGCAAACGTTCCGAAAATCGTCGCCTTCGAGAGCGTCTATTCCATGGACGGCGACATCTGCCCCATGCGTGAGATTGTCGAAGTCTGCGAAAAATATGGCGCGATGAGCTATCTTGATGAGGTCCATGGTGTCGGCCTCTACGGTCCGCGCGGTGGCGGCATTTCCGAGCGTGAAGGTCTGGCCGGTCGCATCACCCTGATCGAAGGCACTCTGGGCAAAGCATTCGGTGTTGTTGGTGGTTATATCACAGGCTCCGCAGCCCTTTGTGACTTCATCCGCAGCTTTGCCTCCGGCTTTATCTTTACCACGGCTCTGCCCCCTGCCGTTGCAGCGGCGGCGCGTGCCTCCATCATGCACCTAAAAACATCGCAGGACGAGCGGACGCGCCATCAAGTGCAAGTCGCCAAATTGCGCGAGCGTCTCGACCGTGCAGGAATCCCACACCTGATGAACGACTCCCATATCGTGCCTGTCATGATCAAGGATCCGGTGAAAACCCGCATGCTGGCCGATTATCTGATGAATGAATGGGATATCTATGTGCAGCCCATCAACTATCCCACTGTGCCAAAAGGGACCGAGCGGTTGCGCTTTACCCCCTCCCCTCTGCACACGGACGCGGACATCGAACATCTGGTCAACGCGCTCAGCCACTTGTGGAAGCAGTGCGCCGTGAGCCACGCGGTTGCTTAAAGCGCTCAAATAGAAAAGGCCCGCGTGATGCGGGCCTTGGATTTGAGTTTAGAAAGCAAAATAGAGAAGACTTAAGGCGGCTCGTTGGTGAGCCGCCATTGTTTGTTTAACGCCAGTCGAAGAAATCAGGGCCCGCTTGAGAGAGCAGCTTTTGCGCAATTTCTTTGCCGGCTTGCGCACCATCCTCGATGGGACAGCTCATTGCGTCATTCAAAGCCTCGGAGCCGTCAGGCCGCAGAACCTCACCACGCAGGTGCAATGTGCCACCGTCCAGTTCCGCCAGACCCGCAATCGGTGTCTCGCATGAGCCATCAAGTTCCAGCAAGAACGAGCGTTCTGCCGCAAGGCGTTGACCGGTTGGGATGTGGTGGATCGCTTCGAGCATCTCCGCCACGTTGGTGTCTTCTATCCGCCGCTCAATGCCGATTGCGCCCTGCGCCACGGCAGGCAGCATCACATCAGTTTCAATCGCGGTATGCGGTACCTCGTCCATCTTGAGACGGCGCAGACCGGCCATGGCGAGGAAGGTTGCCGCCGCGACCCCTTGATCCAGTTTCATCAGGCGGGTTTGCAGGTTGCCGCGGAATTCCACAACTTCCAGATCGGAGCGTTTCAGCATCAACTGTGCACGACGGCGCAGGCTGGAGGTGCCCACAACTGTCCCCGCGGGCAGATCAGCCAAAGACTTCGCCGTTGGAGAGATAAACGCGTCCCGCACGTCTTCGCGCGGCAAATAGGTGTCGAGGATCAACCCCTCAGGCTGAAGCGTTGGCATGTCCTTCATGGAATGCACCGCGATATCAATCTTGCCGTCAATCATGTCGGCCTCGATCTCGCGGGTGAACAACCCCTTCCCGCCAATCTCTTTCAGCGGACGGTCGATGATCTTGTCACCAGTGGTTTTGATCACAACAATGGTGAATGCTTCGAACGGCAGATCAAACGCCTTTGCCAGACGCTCGCGTGTCTCATGGGCCTGGGCCAGGGCCAAGGGCGATCCACGGGTGCCGATCATCAGCGGTTGGGCGGGAGTGGGTAATTTCAATGTCATAAGTTATCTCTAACGGTGTAAACTAAACCTGACAACTCTTGTATCTTGCATGTGTTTTGACGCAAGGTGGGACAAGCCAAATTCAGTGATAGAGACAACATATGACAAGCCAGAAAACAATACTTCGCGCCCTCGCCGGTGAAACACTTCCGACACCGCCGATATGGATGATGCGTCAGGCGGGCCGCTATTTGCCCGAATACCGCGCCACCCGCGCCCAGGCAGGTGATTTTCTGAAGCTTTGCTATAATCCCGAACTCGCTGCCGAAGTGACCTTGCAGCCAATTCGCCGCTATGGCTTTGATGCGGCTATCCTCTTTGCAGATATTTTGCTGGTCCCCCAAGCTTTGGGTGCGGACCTGTGGTTTGTCACGGGTGAAGGCCCGCGCCTGTCAACCATTACGACCCAAGCAGAGTTGAACAAGCTGGTGCCCGCAGATGCGATTCATGATCATCTCTCACCTGTCTATGAGACAGTAAAAATCCTGTCCAAAGAACTGCCAGCCGAGACTACGCTGATTGGCTTTGCAGGCGCGCCGTGGACAGTGGCGACCTATATGATTGCGGGCCAAGGCACGCCGGATCAGGGGCCAGCGCACAAGCTTAAGGCCGAGAACCGCGCAGTGTTCGACCGCCTGATGGACCGCATCACCGAGGCGACAATTCACTATATGTCCAAGCAGATCGAGGCCGGCGCCGAAGTTGTCAAAATCTTTGACAGCTGGGCAGGGTCGCTGCAAGGCGATGATTTCATGAACTATTCTATAAAACCGATGGCGCGAATTACGTCAGCACTCAAGGAAAAGCACCCTGGCGTGCCTATCATCGCCTTCCCGCGCGGTGCGGGTGAGAGATATGTGGGCGCACATGCGGCCACGGGTGCCGATTGCATCGCTGTGGATGATGGTGTGACTGCCGAATGGGCCGCCGAGAACCTGCAAACAGGCGGCTGTGTTCAGGGCAATCTGAAATCGTCGCATATGGTATCGGGGGGTGACGCGCTTGTGTCCGAAACGCGCCGCACGGTCCAAGCCTTCTCGAAAGGACCGCATATTTTCAACCTTGGCCATGGCATCACGCCTGACGCCGATCCCGAGAATGTGCAGCTGATGATCGACACCGTGCGCAACGGCTAATCCTTGCGCGAGGCCAGCCCGTTAGATCGGGTTGGCCTCGGCGAACGTTTTAAAGAACGCGAGATACGCGCGGTCGGGATCACGGGGCGCATCCTTGCCCTTGGCCCAATCGCGCCACTCCCCCTCCACATGATAGATATCGAACCCGGGATAGCGCAGGCGTGCTGTCTCATAGGTATCAGCGCGCAGTGCTTGGCCCCGCGCCTCAAGCCAGACTGGGCGCGGTCGCTGGGCATAGGTGCGTGGTTCTTCGCGGATTGTCTCTATGCGTTCTTGGGTCCGTGCCTTGCGGCCCACTTTGGAAAAACTCAACTCACGCTCCGCTTCAGCCTCTGACTTGGCATCTTTGCGCCACCAGCGCAGCTCGACATGGGTGACCCGCCTGCCCGTCTTAACCGGCGCGACCTCAACCACATAATCGCTCAGCGCGCAAACTTCGGCCACAGCAGGATCAATCGCGCGGAGTTTGAGGTTGGACCATGAGGTAAGCTTGCCCTTGGGCACGCCAAGGATGCCGCGCAGATCATCAACGCTGAATTTCTCGTCGGACTTCCAGCGCAGGTTGCCGCGCTTCTGGATCATCTCGTAGAGCGTCAGCGCGTATTTAGAGCTGAGCGCGAACATCACTTCGCGCTGGAGGCGGGCAAACACGGTGCTGTCTTTGATGATCCGCCGCAGACGTGTGGGGATCTCATATTCCAGCAGACCATCGCGGCGCGTCGTTTCGATGTTTCCACCCAGCAGCTGCACCCGCTCGATAGCGTCTTCGCCGTCGCGCTTTACCTTCACTTTGACGATGGAGCCCATGAGCCGCTCGATCGATTCCCCTACACGGTCATTGGAGTTATGAGAGCCGCGCAGATCGGCCTTGGCGATGACATGGGTCACAGGCTTGTCGATAGCATCCCATGCATTCTCAAGCAGCTGGTTATAGATGCGGCGATCGGCCAGCGTCAGCGGTGTGACCTCTACAAGGTCAACCAACTCACCCGGTTTCACCAGACTTTCAGCATTGGGGCGCGCCGTAATGGTACGGTAGGGTTTGGTTGCCATCTGCTCGCTTACACGTTTATTCTTACTTTTGTAATTGCTTGGGCGTAAGGTATCAAGAAAATTGCCCATGGGCAATCGCTGGGTAATCACCCGAAAAGTAAGGATAGAAACACCCGTTTAGGGGGAGCCGATT